>NZ_CAKJTO010000016.1:25676-26773 GCF_917627405.1 Protofrankia sp. Cj5 | reverse complement strand
CCCTATTGCCGGTCGCTCTAAGTTTCCCGCTCAGCTACTGGTAGGCAGCTGCCAGGATTGGTCAGGTGCCGCAGCACCCGAACCATGCTCAGCCGCGGGCCGCGCCGAACCCGGCAGTCCAGCGGCGTGATTACACCACCGGCGGGTTGTCCGAGGCCGATCTCGCCCCTACCTGGGTCGGTCAGTTCACCCGCTGGTTCACCGAGACCTCCGCCGTGGCCGCCGAACCGGGATCAGCGCTGGCCGAACCGAACGCGATGGTGTTCGCCACCGCGGACGCCCGCGGCCGGCCCAGCGCCCGCACCGTCCTGCTCAAGGCGTTCGACGAACGCGGCTTCACGCTGTTCACCAACTACACATCCCGAAAAGGACACGACGCCGCGGCAAACCCGTACGGCTCGTTGGTGTTTCCCTGGCATGCCCTGGAACGGCAGGTCGTCGTCACCGGCTCGCTGGAGCGTGTGTCGGCCGAGGAGACGGCGGCCTACTTCCACGCCCGCCCGCGCGGCGCCCAGCTCGGAGCATGGACGAGCCGCCAGTCCGAGACAATCACCTCCCGGGAGGTGATTGAGCGACGCCGGGCGGAGCTCGACGCCCGCTGGCCTGAGCCCGCACCGGTCCCGGTGCCCCCGTTCTGGGGCGGGCTACGGCTCGTCCCAGACAGCGTCGAGTTCTGGCAGGGCCGCCAGGACCGGCTTCATGACCGGCTCCGCTACCGCCGGACCAGCACAGACAGGACCAGCACAGACAAGGAGCGCCAGCTGCCCCGCGATGAGTGCTGGGTCATCGAACGCCTGTCACCATGAGAAGGATCGGCTTTGCGGCAAGTAACCGCGCGACGGCCCTGAGCCGGGCACGGGTGCCCGGCCGGCGGATCGCCCACACCGTGCTGACCGACCTCGGGCCGCTGCGGTCCTACCCGGCCTACCGGCGCGTATGGGCCGGCGAAACCGTGTCCGCGGTCGGCTCAATGATTACCACGACCGCGGTGCCGCTACAGGTCTACGACATCACCGGGTCCTCGTTCGCGGTCGGGCTGACCGGCCTGATCACCCTGGTTCCACTGATCATGTTTGGGATGTTCGGCGGAGCGATCT
>NZ_CAKJTO010000016.1:7666-25469 GCF_917627405.1 Protofrankia sp. Cj5 | reverse complement strand
TGATCACCTCGTGCGGGCTGGCCGCGGTGTCGGCCGGGCTGTTCGTCCTCGCGCTGGTCGGCCCGCGCACGGTCTGGCCGCTGTTCACGCTCGTGGCTGTCCAGTCCGCGCTGGTATCTGTCGACCAGCCGGCCCGGCGGTCGATGATGCCGAGCCTGGTACCGCTGCGGGCGCTGCCCGCCGCCACCGCGCTCCAACAGATCGGTTGGAACATCGCGCTGACCACCGGGCCGCTGCTCGCCGGGGTGACGATCACGGTGTCGGGGTATCCCGTTGCCTACGGTATCGACGCCGTGACCTTCGGGGCGGCCCTCTACGCGCTGGCCCGGCTGCCACCGATGCCACCGACCGACGGCGGCACCCGGGCCGGTGTCGCGAGCGTCGTCGACGGGCTGCGCTTCCTGCGCGGCCAGCCGATAGTGGTCATGACCTTCGCCATAGACATCATCGCGATGGTTTTCGGGATGCCGCGGGCGCTGTTCCCGGAACTCGCCGGAACACAGTTCGGCGGCGGCGCGCGAACCGCCGGGCTGCTCTACTCCGCCGTTGCCGCGGGCGCGCTCGCCGGGGCGGTGGCCGGGGGCTGGTTCGGACGCGTCCGGCGGCAGGGACTCGCCGTCGTCATCGCAGTGATCATTTGGGGCGTCACGATCGCGATGTTCGGCCTTGTCCACAACCTCATCGCCGGTGTGCTGCTGCTCGCCATCGCCGGCGCGGCTGACATGATCAGCGCGGTGTTCCGGAACGCGATACTCAATGTCGCCACACCGAACGCGATGCGCGGGCGTCTCCAGGGCGTGTTCATCGTGGTCGTCGCGGGTGGCCCACGCCTGGGGGACCTTGAGGCGGGGACAGCGGCAACCGTGTTCTCACCGACATTCTCGGTGGTCAGTGGCGGGCTGGCATGTGTTGCCGGAGCCGTGTTACTCGCGGCGGCCGTTCCGTCGTTTAGCCGCTATGACTCCCAGGCCGCCATCACCGCCGCCGAGAGCCGCGAGGTGACGCGGGAGCCAGGCGAGGACCCACTCTGACGATCTCCGGAAGGTATGCGCTGAACGTCAGCGAATAGGCCGTAGCCTGTGATTTTTCAACTACCAGAGATCATGTAACGCAACCAACGAAACAAGCCCGACAACCTACGGCGCCAAAACGTTAGCCCCACCTTCCCGCATGCCTCTTCGGTACATACCACCCGCTCGCAAACGCCGAAAAGGGGGTTGGTATGGTTCCCCGGAAACGCGGCTGTGACGGTGGCCACAGGTCCTGTATCCAGCCCGCCTGACGTCTGAGGGGACAAACACAATGCGTTTGGGCAGGACGCGACTGGCTCTGGCCTGCGTAATCGGCTCGATAACAGTCGGGCTGGCCGCCCCGGCCGCCTGGGCGACAGACGGCGCCGCTCCAACGGCCACGGCCACCCCGTCGGCCGGGGCGGTCGAGCCGGTGGTGCCGGACCTGGTGGACGCCACCGCACCGGTCACCACCCCGTCAGCGGTGCACACGACGCCCGCGCTGCCGGTGCACGGCATCGACCCGCAGCCGTCCACACCGCCGGTGACCCACCGGCCGGCTGGCGGATCCCTTCCGTCCGGGCTTCCCTCACTGCCCGGAATATCCCTGTCCGACCTGGACAGACAGCTGATCGATCTCGCTCCCTGGCTACCGACTGATCTATCACTGGACAATCTGGTGCCACAGCCGCTGACGCTCAGCTTCACCTGTGGGCCGCATGGTCCCGTGTGGACGCTCAAGAACACCTCGGCGAGAGCGTATGGCTTTGCGTGGATCGACACTGACGTCAACTACAACTTCGGTGAGATCGGCGCTGGCAAGACCGTTTCCCTGAACTCGTCGGCGGATGTCGTGATCGCGGGTGCCTTTGACGTGACGACCCAGGATGTCGTGCTGGCGATCCCGGCCTTCGCTATCGCCGACTGCGCCACCACGACGACGGCTTCCCCCACCGCAGCCTCAACGAACGGTGCGGGTGCGGGTGGTGGCGGCGGTGGGGGCGCTGGTGGTGGCGGCGGTGGCACCACCACCGTCCCGGTGTCGACGACGAGTGCGCCGGTCGCGACCCCGGCAACGGCTGTCGTCACCGACAAGGTTCACTACACGGGATGAGCAAGCCAGCTGTGATCGGATGCCGCCGGCCCGGATTCGGGCCGGCGGCATCCGCCGTGTCGATTTCCGCCGGCCATGCACCGGCCAGCCCGCGCATGAAGATCCTGCTGGCCGTCCTCGCCGGCATGGTTGTCTTCACCGGCTGCGGTGGTGGGGGCTCGAAGACCCAGTCACAGGCGTCCGCGACCGCCATCCCAGATCCGGTCCGCAGCCAGCTCGCGGCCGTGACCTCCGTCAACACCGACGGGATGAACACGATCGTGACCGCGACCGGTGGGGTGGTCGACGTCTACAAGACCCCCACGGCAAAAACCGCGGCATCCCAGCTGCGCAGCCCGAACCCGGAGGGCGTCCCGCGAGTCTTCCTCGTGGTGGCGAAACTCCCGAACTGGTGGCACGTACTGCTGCCGGTGGAGCCCAACGGCAGCACGGGCTGGGTGAAAGCGTCCCAGGTGAGGGCCAGCCTCACCGGGTACCACATCGTGGTCGCCCGTAAGGACCACCGCCTGCGGGTCTACGACAAGACCGCGGTTGTCCTCGACGAGCCGATCTCCGTCGGCACAACGGACACCCCCACGCCCGGCGGTCGCTTCTATCTGACCGAACTGCTACAGCCGCGCAACCCGGCCGGACCCTATGGCCCGTATGCTTTCGGGCTCAGCGGGTTCTCCACCACCCTGGATTCCTTCGACGGGCAGGACCCGGTGATCGGTATCCATGGAACAAACCAGCCCAACCTGATCGGGCAGGACATCAGCCACGGCTGCATCCGGGTCCGCAACGATGTCATCACCAGGCTCGCGAAAATGCTGCCGCTGGGCACCCCGGTGGAGATCGCAGCCTGAGTCCCCCCGGCGCCCCTGCGGATGGCAGTTCGCGACCTGTCGACACCCTGGTCGCGAACTGCCATCACGCCCTAGGCGCCGGCCAGCCCGAGCCACGGCCGGCAGCCCCGTTATCTGACGAGCGCCCGGCGCCTGTGCCCGGCGCCTGCGCCGCGGTTCGGCGGGCGCTCCTTGCCGACGCCGCGGGTATGAGGGGTTCGTTACTCAACGTAATCCGTGCATACTGGGGCCAACCAGCGGACCCGCATGGCCATCAGCAACATGATCTTCATTTTCGCGCTGTCGGAGACCGGCAACGACCGAACCGAACACGCCGCGGCATCCAGGGGGTAGACAGGTCGTGCGGACATCGCTGCCGGCACATAGCGGTCGGGTCCGGATTCAGCTCCGGACTCTCGGGCTCGGTCTGGTCTGCGTCCTGTTGGGGCTCACAGCCAATTCCTGCGGAAACGGGAAGAGCCCGAATCCGGTTGCCGCGGGAACCGAACCAGTCCCCCCGACGCAGCAGGCCGCCGCCCGCACATCGCTGCACGCCGACGACTACGTGCTTACCGAGGGTCCAGAGACGACGGGCTTCGGCGCCAGCACGTCGCTAGACAACCGTGGTGCTCTGTCGGTAGCCGCGATGACCAGTTTCGCCTCGTGCATGGGCGAACCCACAGCCGGGTCGAAAGTAGAGCCGCTGGACTCGGCAAAGGGACCGTACTTCGCCACCAGCGACAGCCAGATGTTCATGGGATCGGTCGCGGCGGTCTATCCAGCCGAAGTGATCACAGCTGCCGTCCGAGTCGCCGCTGAGGCTTCTTTTCCGTCCTGCGTCGGCCAGCTGCTCAAGCGCGAGTATGCCAAAGCGGCCGATCTGCCCGCTGGCAGCACCTTCGCGGTCGTGTCGGCATCCGCCCACAAGCCTCCCCCCGGTATCACCGCCGCGACCAGGGTCAAGGCAACCATGACGCTGGACGGACCACCGGTACCGATGACCTTCGACCTGATGTTCATGTTCTCCGGCCAGGTCCAGAGCTCCTTTGTCGTCGGCCGCGTGTTCGACGACCCCGAGCAGACCGTGGTGAACCGTGTCGCACGGCAGATCGCCCGAAAGGTCGCCAGCCAGTAGTCACATTGTGACATATACGTACTTCGGCAAGCTGGCGGTCATCCCAGCAACCCTCCGCATCCATGCGACACGCAAAGCACATCCATGGACGGACTACACGAACGCTACTTTCCGCTTCCGTGTGGCAACATGGTGTGATCGTTACCCATGATGTGTGCTGTTTCCGTGCGTACGGTGGGCAACGGGCAGTCGGTGACGAGCGATGGGCAATGCGGCGAACGGCGCCCAGCGCGACCCATCCATGCCTTCCGGACACGCCCATGCCGGACAACCGACCAGTACGCAACTGACCTGGTGCGCGACTGTCGCGATGGGAGTGAAGACTATTGGCACCGCAGGCTGTCGGGTGGGACGATAGCATATCAGGCGCATGGTCATACTTTGCCCAATACTTCGCCCAAATTGTGCCGAAAATTTTAGCATTCGCATTCATCATGTCTGTCGGCGGCCTGGCCGCCCGCACACTCATCAGGATCATCAACCGCTTCCTCGACCGCGCTGGCACCGACAATCTGCTCGAACGGGGCGGGCTCACGCGCGCACTCCGCCGGCCCGCCCACGACCTGCGCATCGGCCTGATGCGGCTGCTGCTCGCCATTGCGCTGTTGGCGCTCTTCCAACTGGCCCTCGGCCCGTTCGGCACCAACCCGGTCAGCGACCTCGTCCACGACCTCGTCATCCTGCTCGCACACGCGGTTCTCGCCTGCTCTGTGCTCATGCTCGGCGGCACTCTCGCCTCGGCCGCCCGGGTGTTCGTCCGCGAAGCGCTGACCGGGCTTCCCTACGCGGCTACCGCGGCGACCAGTATCACCGCGCTCATCATGATCGGGTTTGGCAAAGCCGCCCTGGACGAACTCGGGCTTGCCACTTCGGTAACAAATCCGATACTCTACGCACTGCTCGCGACCATCGCCGGAGTGACAGTCGTCGGGGTGGGTGGCGGTCTTGTCCGTCCGATGCAACGCCGCTGGGAGGAGCTCTTGCGCTACGGGGGGCCGGAACTGACGACCGCAAGGTCTGTCTGGCGGGAGAATCGAGCCCGTGCCGCCGCCGAGGAGCCGGTGGTCGTGCCGGTGAGCGATCTCGTCGGCGACCTGGTGGCGGCAGGGCACAGCAAGGATGGGTGGGCGACGGACCCGATCTCCGCGCACGATCGGGAGACATCCGCGGCCACCGGCGAGTCGCGTGCGGACCCCGAGCCCGGACAAGCATCGTGACGGTATGACGCCGTAACGGCATAACACACCAAGCACACCTGGAACGATGCTTACACTCGGCAACGATGAGCACAGCATCATCGTCCCAAGGACTGCCCAAAACAACAGAGACCACCACGACGCACCCATACTCCTTCGGCGAACTGACGCACACGAGGGATGCGGGTGAGGCACTCTGGTACGACAAAGTGTCGCGACCAACGGCGGCGCCGGTCCTGTCGCTCCGCTACGCGGTGCGCTGGGTGCGGCCTGCCGGACGGCCTGGTTCCCCAGGTCGTCCGCGGCCGCAGGCCACCTGCGCGGGGCGCGGGAAACGGGGGAGACATCTCGGTGGACATGCCATCAGACCTGGAGCGCTCCCGGCTGCTCCTCGTCTGGCTGCAGGCCCGTCGCGCGGTCGACCACTGCCTGTCGGACCTTCTCGCCGCCGGACCAGCCGGTGAACGCCGTGTCCGCGAGCAGCTCGAACTGGTCAACGACCTGGAGAACCGCGCTCAGGAGGCGTTTGTGCGGTATCGCCGCGCCGCCGCGAACACCAGACGGCCAGCCGGCTCTGAGGACACGCCCACCTCGGACGCGGCCGACATGATTGACGTTGCCGACGTGATCGATATTGCTGATGTGACCACGTTGATGGACCGAACCAGCTCGACCGGCCGCCCCCGCCTCGGCGTGGTACAGCCAGACGACCGGGGGCACCAGCCCGGTCGTCTGGCGGAACCGCAACGACCGAGCGGCGTGCCCGGAACCGGGCTGCGGCCGGCCGGGCCGGTATCGGCCGTGGACATCCTTCCGGACACGGCGACAGGTCCGGGTACGGCCCCGCCCGCCTCGAAGTCCGGCACAGGCCTGGGTACCCCTGCCGCCGGAACGGAGCCAGGCGCCTTTCCGGGCCTGCCCGGAGCCGCCACGGCCGCTGGCCCCAGCGGCCCCCACACCGGCGCGGACGGTGAGAGCCGCGGCACCCGCCGTCCGCGCGGAGATCAACGCCGATACCGCTGACAGGGCCAGGCCGTGGACGGGACAAAATCAGTGTGGTGCAGTCCACGCGTCGCCGTACCGCGCTGGCCCGGTTCACCGGGCTGGTACTTGTCCTGACCTGCTGGCTGGCCGGGTGCGCCGCTGTGGGCAGGTCTCACCCGGCATCGATGACGCCGGTGGCCGGCGCGCCCAGCCCGACTGCCGGACCGGACGCCTACGAACGCTCAGGGCGAGCGCCGCGGCTGCGCATCACGCTGCCGCCGGCCACGTCTCCCCGGCCCTTTCCGCTCGTCATCGCGCTGCACAGCCTTCTGCACGAGGGTCAGGAACCCCAGACCGAGTGGGGCATCGACACCCTCGCCACCAGCGCGGGCGTCGCCGTGGCCTATCCCGATGGCCTGAACGCCTCGTGGGATGCTGGCACCTGTTGCGGGCGGTCCGCGGCCGAGCATGTCGACGACGTCGGATGGCTGCGAGCGCTCATCTCACATCTCGAACAACACTATCCCATCGACCGGCGGCGGGTGATCCTGGTCGGCTTCTCCAACGGCGGGATGCTCGCCTACCGCTACGCGTGCGAGAACGCGCCCGAAATCGCCGGTATCGCCGTGGTGGCGGCCAGCCTGCAGACCCCGGACTGCGCGCCGGCGGCCCCGGTCAGCGTGGTGGCCGTGCATGGACAGCTTGATGAGCGCGTTCCGTACGCTGGTGCCGACTGGTCGGCAACGCTCGGGACATCACTGACCTCGGTCGAGAACAGCCTTGCTCCCTTCCGGGCCAGCGCCGGCTGCCCTCCCCCGTCGCTGCCGGAAGACAGCGGCAGTGCCGACAGCGACGGGTTGCCCGTCGAGAGCGCGTCCGGCAGCCCACCGAAGGCGACCAGCATGGGAACACCCGGTTACGACAGTCACAGCCAACCGGCAGCCGAAGCGGCCACAACCAGCCAGGCGACAGCCGTATCCCCAGCCGGGAGCGGTTTCCCGGTGACGAAGAAGGAGACGAGCTGCTCGTCCGGCGATCGGGTCGTGGAGTTCCTGCTTCCCGGCGTCGCCCATGGCTGGCCCCCCAGCAGCGGCCCAGCGCGGTTCAGCACCACGGAGGTGATCTGGCGGATCCTCGCGCCGATGCGGTCGCAACGCGCCGGGCCCGACCTCTGAAGCCAGCGAGCCTCGGCCAGGCCGAGGAGATCAGAACATGAAGATCAGGACGCGCGGAAAGAGGCCCGTACGTTCTCCACCAGGGTTGTCGCGGTGTCCGCCTGCGTAGCTGACGACCGCGAGATCAGGACGTAGACCGCGTCCCCGGCCAGCAGCGTCCGCATCACGTAGGTGACCCGCTGGCCGTCGCGCAGGTAGGAGCCGGCCAGCTCCTGGCTCTGCGCTCCGGTCGGGTCCGTGATCGGCCCGGACCTGTCCTGAGTGAGCCCCGGCTGGGTGGCGAACTCGGAGTCCTGAACAACCTTGAGCGCCGCCCGTTGATCCGTGCCCGTGACACGCGCGACTCCGACCATCCGCGGGCCGGCCGCAGCCGTCCCCACCGCGGGCTCGACAAAGAAGACCCCGGTGTTGTCCCGGCGTTGGCTCCAGGCAGGCGGGTGGGAAAATGTCGCCCGCTGCTTCGTGTCGGTGACCGCAACCCAGTCAGCCGGTACCACCGCCGGGGCTGTTGTGCCAGCCGGGCTGGCGGCGGGGCTCGCGGATGCCGCCGCCTGGGCCGTGCCTGTCGGCGCGGCGGTCGGCCCGGCCTGCACGCTGGCCTTACCAGGACTGATCTTCTGCCAGACAAACCCCGCGCCGCCCCCGAGCGCGAAGGCGAGCCCAAGGATCACCACCGCATACAGCAGCCGCCGCAGCATCGGTGTGCCCGTGGCGCTCTTGCGGGGCTGTGCCCGGTGCGAACCGGTGTCCTCATCCGAGAATGACGGATTGCCACGGTCATCCCGGCGCCGGCCACGCACGCGTTCGGACCGGCCGTTGCCGGCCTGGCCGTGTGCGGCCGAGTTCGTGGACCGGTCCGTCCGGACAGGGCGATCAGCCCGATCAGCCCGATCAGCGCTGGGACGCCGGGTGTCGGAGGCAGCCGCGTCCGCGCGTACCCGGGTGGTACGCGGTGGGGCGACACCCGCCGGCCGCCCAGTGGGCTCGCGCGGGCGCCGGATACTCGTGCTGGCGGCCGCGTCCTGCGTCCCCGGGTCCCATCCCGATCCGCGCCCTGGGGGCTGAGCCGCGCGGCGCGGCGCTGCCGGTCCCGCCTGCCCCCTGGCATCATCCTGGTATGGCTGCTGGGCCGGGGGAAACCCGCCCGCGGTGTGGGCATCGGCAACAGGTGACGCGGCCCGCGCGGCGCTGTCGCGCCAGCCCCCTCCACCGCTGCCTTCGGGGTACCCCGGCCCGGGGTCCAGCGGCTGCCCAGCAGCGGGACCACCGGATGAGAAAGCCCTGGTATCCGGTGGGTACGGCCGCTCATGGGGCTGCCGGTCCGTCGGCCGGGGGCGGGACACCGCGGTCTGGCGCGGACCAGGACCAGAAGCGGGAGTAGCCGGCCGCGACCGTGCTGCCGCGGAACGGTGGGCCCGCTCGCCATCACGGATACCGGGATCAACCGGTGGCGGCCCGGACGGCGCGGCCTGCGGGGCGTAACGGGTCTCCTCGTCGTAGAGGTCAGCGGAGGGCCGGCCGGCCGGCGGATACCCAGACGTGACCGGCCCGTAGCCGTGGGGTGCCGGCTCGGCACGACGGCCCGCGTCATTGCCATAACCCGCCTCGTTGCCACAATCCGCGCTATTTTCGTAACCGTTGCCGTACCCCGCGTCATTGCCGTACCCCGCGTCATTGCCATAACCCGCGTCATTGCCACGGCCGGCGGCCCGCTCGTTGCGAGGGTAGCCGGCCCGTGTCGCCATGCCGTCGGCCACATGAGGAGCGACCGCACGTTGGCCCGTCGGGCGGTGTGGGGCCGCGGCCTGTTGTCCTGGCGGCAGATAGCCGTCAGCGGGCGGATATCCAGCGGCTGGCCGATAGGCGTCCGAGGCGCGGGTTGCGTCGGGCCGCTGCTGGGAACCAGCATCCCGATAAGAGCCAGGGTCCTGATATCGGCCAGTGTCCTGCGGCGGGCCCTGGTCGCGCCACGGGGCAGGGGGATGAGCATCCCGGCGCCGCGGGGCCGCGCTTGCCGGGGGCTCGTTTCCGTCGGGATGCGCCACCGATTCCGGCGTACCGTCCACGGCCCCGGGCCGGCGTTGATTCACCGCGTCAGACCGTCGTGCCGCGTCAGACCGTCGTGCCGCGTCAGAGCGTCGTGCGCCGTCTGCCACCGGCTGACCTCCCATCGCGGTCCGCACCCAATCAAACGTCCCCATCGGTGTATCACGGCGTTGCGCTGGCGTTGCGCGCGCCCAGTTGACAATTACCAGAGTAAGAGCGCCCGGCAATAGGGCTCGTCCGGGTGGCACCTCGCGTCATCGCTACCCGTCCATCACCACGCGATGGACGGGTAGCCCGGCTCGTCGGCCGGCGCCCACCGCCTCCGGCGCATCCATCCGCCGCCTTGCGATCCTGCCGCCGACCGCGCAAAAAACATGATCGCGTGACCTTTGGCCAGCGCACCCCGGCAGGCCGCTCAGGATTTCGGCACTCGGCACACACGCTCAAGCAGCAGCCCGCCGGCCAGGAGCACCGCCGCGGCACCGATCCCCAGCCCAGCGGTGATCGCATCGGCGCCGGCGGTGCGGAACTCATCCGAACGCGGCAACACATAACCGAGCACCGCAGCCCACGCTCCCGCCAGCGCCGCCCCGGCAAGGCTGCCGGCCTTGGCCATGGCCGCCAGCCGGGCGACGGTCAGCGGCAGGATCGGCCTCGTTCCCGGCCGCCCCTGCAACCGGCGCCGGGTGATCGACGCGGTCTGTAGCTCCACCAGCCCAATGATCAGCAGAGACAACGGCGCCGTGGGCGGAAAGCGCGGCAGGTCCTGATAATTGAAAACCAGGAAAACATAGGTGAGCGCGCCAAGCACCACGGCCGCCGCGAACAGATCCCGCGCCCGGCTCGGTTTCACTGGCGCAAGCTCCATGATGTCTGCTGGATCCCGGCGGTATCCAGCCCGGCCACCAGGTCGGCCACCCGGCCATGACCAGGTAGCACCGCGTCCGGCTCGACATCCAGCCAGGGAACACAGACGAACGCGCGCAGATGGGCACGCGGATGCGGGATGAGGATCTCCGGATCGTCGCTCAGCAGCCTGCCACAGGCGATCACATCAACATCCAGGGTCCGTGGGCCCCATCGTACCGTCCGCAGCCGTGACGCCGCCTGCTCGGCTGACCGTGCCGCCAACAGCAGAGCACGTGCCGGCGCCGCCGGGACCAGCACAACCGCATTGAGATAATCGTCCTGGGTGGGTCCGCCGACGGGCGCGGTCTCATACACCCGCGACACCGCCACCGCACCGAGCGTCCGGACGGCGGCACGAAGCCGCGCAAGACGATCACCGAGATTCGAGCCCAGCGCAAGCACCGCGGTCGGACGCTCCGGCCCTGGCCGCGGCGTTGCCAACGACGACGCCTGCGACTTTCGCGATCCCGGCTGATGACCCGTCCCGCTCACGCTGGCCGGTCCCGGGTGACGCTGACCGCGACATCGGTGAACGGTAGTGGGATCGGTGCCGCCGGTTTGTGTACCGTCACCTGGGCGCGCGCAACGCGGCCGTCGCCCAGGCAGGCGACGGCCAGCCGGTGCGCGAGTGTCTCGATCAGATCCACCGGTTCACCCGCGATGATCCCAGCCAACGTCTGGGCCAACGCCGCGTAGTCGACCGTGGCGGCGAGGTCGTCATTCGCGGCGGCTTGCCGGGTGTCCACCCACAGCACGGCGTCCACGACGAATTCCTGGCCCAACTCGCGTTCGGCTGGCAGGACACCATGGTGGCCGTGGACCCGCAGGCCGGTAAGGACGATCCGGTCCGGCGCGGCCGCCGACGGGGCATCGGCTCCAGGCGATCCGCCCGCCGGTGGCCAGGCGGTCATGCCGCGCCCGCCGGTGGGCATCGGGGCATGGCCGGGGCGGAACCGCTGGCGGCGATCAGCGCCCGAGCCGGCCCCATACGCGCATCCCACGGCTGCTCGCCGCGGGCGCTCCGCCATGCCTGCGCCACCCGGACGGCGTCCGCCGCCGCCCGGACCGCGTGCACCCGTACCGCCCACACCCCGGCGACCGCCAGCAGCGCCGTTGTCGCCTGGGTCGCATCGTCGCGATCATCGGCTGGCCGGGCCCGGCCGTCGGAGCCCGCCAGCAGGCTGCCCAGGAACGACTTACGCGATGTACCGACCAGCAGGGGATAATTCAGCGCGCTGAAGGCGTCGATGTGTGCCAGCAGCGCCCAGTTGTGTCTGGCCTTCTTCGCGAAGCCGATCCCCGGGTCGATAATCACCCTGCTCGGCGCGATACCCGCGGCGAGCACGGCCTCAAGACGGTCGTGCAGCTCGGCCGCGACCTCGGACACGACGTCACCGTAGACCGCCCGGGTGAACATGTTCGCGCTCGTGCCCCTGGCATGCATCAGCACATAGGGAACACCCCGCTCGGCGGCGAGAGCCAGCAGGTCCCGGTCGGCCGCGCCCGATACGTCATTTATGATCACAGCGCCGGCGGCCAACGCGGCCTCGGCGACCGTCCGGCGGGTCGTGTCCACGCTGACGGCGACCCCGGCCGCGGCCAGCTCCGTCACCACCGGCAGCACCCTGCGCAGTTCCTCGTCCGGATCAACCCGGGCGGCCCCCGGTCGGGTCGACTCACCACCGACGTCGATGATGTCGGCGCCGTCGGCCGCCATCGCCAAGCCGGCCCGGACGGCATCAGCGGCGGTCGCGAAGGTACCGCCGTCGGAGAACGAATCCGGGGTCGCGTTGACCACACCCATCACGCGAGTCCTGCCCATCGGCTCCAGGAGACTGCGGCTGGCCTGCTCGGGCGTCATGACTCCCCAATGATCAGCGTAGGGACGCGGCTGGACTGCCGGCGTGATGAGACCGCCGGTAGCAGTACCGCCGGTAGGAGTATCGATAGACGGGCTGAAAGCCGAGTGCGGCATACAGGTGGCGGGCCGCTGTGCTGGTCTGTTCCACCTGCAGATAGGCGCGGGAGGCACCAGCGTCGGTGGCCCATGTGACCAGCCCGGCGAGGACGGCGCGGGCGGCTCCCCGGCCGCGCGCGGCCGGTATCGTCGCCATGCTGTAGACGCCGAGCCAGTCGCCGTCTATGACCCCCCGGCCAACCGCGACCGGCACGCCGTCCATCACGCACAGCACGTACTTTGTTGCTATCGTGAGATTCGTCAGCACCTTGAGGGTGCCGGCACGCTGGTCCGCAAAGGTCGAAAGTACCCGCCCAGCGATATCCAGCCAGCTGCCGTCGATGTCGTCGAACATGAGCGTTCTGGTACCACCGGCGCGGCCGGAGCCGGCGGCAGCAGCCGCCGACGCTCCCGACGGCACGTCAACGCTGGCCTCCGCGACGGTGCCGCCGGCCAGCCGGCCAGCAAGGTCCGCCAGGTCGGCCGCGCAGACATCGGTCGGACCGGTGTCATCGAACCCGAGCGTGTCCAGTGCCTGGTGGATACCGGCCGGCAACGACACCGGGGTGATCTGGACGGTCGCCGGCAGCCCTGCCGCGGCGTAGAACGCGCGGACCTCGTCAAGCGCGAGAGAAAGATCAGGGACGTCTCCGCGGGCCCACACCGAGTTGCCGCGCCGGGAGGAACCGGCAGACTCCCGCAACACCCAGCCGCCGACACGGCGCTCACACAGCGGGGGCCAGGCGCGATGGGCGAGAAGCTCCAGCTCACGGCTCAGAGCGGCATCAACCGCCTCGCCGGCACCCGGCGCCACCAGCGCATCGTGCCCACGGTGGCTTGCGGCGGGCTCAGCCATGCCCTGCCCGGCGACCGGTACCCGCAGACGGACCCGCACTGACCACACGCCTGAGGCTACCGGCCAAGGAACGAAACCTTCGCGCTCGCCCCTCGTTGTCGCGCCCGACACGACTTGACCAGACACCGCCTGTCTCGGCAGCGCCACCAACAGTCCCCGGTCAGCGACCGGTACGCCGCTCAGGAATCGATCGGCCACTCGAATGTGCCGCGGTGAATACACCACAGTGAATGCGCGGCGGGAGCGGATGCGCGGCGAGGGTGGATGCGCAGCGACGGTGACCTGATACCCTGGGAATACATCACGGGAAGCAATGGGTATGCGTCGGCGGCACATCATGCGCATACGGTGCAATTAACCTGCGGATGGTCATCCGAACGGCGGGAGCCCAACTACAGGGCGCAAAGTTTGTTACCTCACCGTAACGACCATTCAACCCGGCGGGAACACCGAGACCCTACCGTTTTTTACGGTAACGTCAGTTGTACCACCGCCCGACAAAGGAGCCGGGCTCCTTCTTGAAGGGCATGGAGTGAAAATTGATGGTAAACCCGCCGGGCGACGCCTTTTCGGCAGATGTATCAGCTGAGACGAGCCAGCCATACGAAGTGCTGATCGAATGGAAGTCGCTTCACGGCTGTGAGTCGCTGGAAGGCCACCCATGAGCAGACTGGTCACACTCGTCGCGGCTGTCGACGCCCAGCCCACGCTGGAACAAACGGATTCAATCCTTACCGAACTGGGCCAGATGCCCCGCAATCCCATCGTCACGGGGCTGATCGACGCCCTGCTTGAGTATCGGACACTCCTCGTGAGCCTGACAGGGTGATCTTAAGGTCACCGGACGGCATGCCGGGAGCCGAACCAGTCAGGTGGTCTCTTGTTACTTGGCGGCGAGACCACCTGACTGGTCCGAAAACTAATACAGCGAACAGTTCGGGAAATCGTGGCATCCGGCAGGCCCAGGGATGCGCGGCCGTAACATTTCCCGCGTATCCGAAGGATCCGGGAAAGCCGGCCGGTGATCATACAGCCAGCACTTTCCGCATATCACCGGTGTCAGGACGGGTAGCGGTGTGCCACCGTTACCCGAACACGATCAACGCCCGAACGGCTGGCCCTGCTGCTGGCCCTGCTGGCCCTGCTGCTGGCCGAAGCCCTGGCCAGCACCCTGCTGCTGGCCACCGAACTGGCCGCCGACAGAAGCGCCGACACCGACGAGCTCCTGCAGCCGGGTCTCCACGTAACGCTCGCTGTGGTGAGTCTTGTCCGCGATCCGCTGAACGAGATCGTTGACGTCACGAGCCGCGTCGAGGTCCGCGGTGCCGACCTGTCCGAATTCATCGAGCAGCCGGTACCGGATCTGCTGCCAGTTCTGCCGCAGCTGCTGTTCAATCTGCTGCTGCTGCTGCTGCTGTGCCATCACGTTTTCCTCTCGTCGGGACTGACCGAACAAGAAGTGACCCTACTCCACCAGGCGCTCACCCAGTCAACCCCACCAGCTAACTTCGCTTGTGTAATTCAGGAAACTCTTCTTGCCGCGAAAAAGGGCTATGCGACAAAAAAGAAACAATAACGAGAGAACAGTCATGTGTCATCCGGTCCGCAGAAGTTGCCACCGCCAGCGGGAAGCCACCGATATATCCGGTGATAACCAGCGACCAGGCCGCCGGCGGCTCCGGCCGGTCACGGTCGGAGCGCACGGAACAGTCAATGCGGATGAATTGCGGAGGAGCTGCGGATAAGAGAGGCTCCGGCAATAGGGGACGCGGCGTCGCGGGGCTGGGGCACGCACCTCGCTGCATCGCTCCCCGTCCATCGCTGCGCGATGCACGGGTACCCCGGCTCGTCGGTCGCCACCCAGCACCAGGGTGACTCCCTCCGCCGCCTTGCGATGCACGCACCCCAGCCCCGCTCCTTGATCCACGCCCCTATTGCCGGGCGCTCTAAGGCCCGGCAGATCGGGTGCCTGCCGGTTTGTGTGCGGTGGCTGCTGAGCTGGCCGGCCCACGGTCTGGAAGCAGGCCGGCAGCAGGCCGGCGAGCCGCGGGCAGGGCTTTTCCCGGCCGGCGAGCGGGAAGAGACTGGGACGTCATGGGAGCACGGTGGGCCGCGGGAACGTGCGCGGTGCTGTTCGTCGTCCTCACGGCCATGGTGAAGATCCACTGGATGCCGCTCGCCAACGCAGACGCCGACACGATCGAGGATCTCAGCAGGATTGTCGCCACCCGGAGCTGGCCGGTCGACGCCGCCGAAGTCCTGAGCATGCTGTTCGCTCCGTTCATCCTCCGGCTGGCTGCCCTGGTCGTGGTGGCGGTGTTGTGGTTGCGGGCCAGCCCGTCGTGGGGCGGCCGCCCGCGCGGTCTCGGCCGGCTCGATCCGGCCGGCGTCCGCTGGTCGGCGCTGTTCATCGGGATCACCATCGGGATCGGTGGCCTCCTCAGCACCGCAACCAAAATCATCATCGCCCGAGCGCGCCCGCCCGTCGCCGAGGCGTTCGCCCCGGCCCACGGGATGAGCTTTCCGTCCGGGCACGTCATCGGGGTGACGGTCGCGGCGATGGTGGGGCTCGCGGTACTGGCTGCCGTCCGCGGGCAACGGCCTCCGGTCGCCGTGACCGCCGTGACCGCGCTGGCCGTCGTGGCGGTCGGGTGCGCACGTCTCATCCTCGCCGTGCACTATCTGTCGGACGTCATCGCCGGCTACCTACTCGCGGTGGCATGGGCAGCCAGCATGACCGCGTTATTCACCCAACGCATCTGCCGAAAACGTCCTGTGGATGGCGCGGTCGACGGCAGCGAACCACCGCTACAAGGCCAGCCAGCGCAACGACCCGGCGGCCAGGCACAATCGCCACACTGTTCGGACACCGCCGCCAACAGCAATCCGCTAGACTGGCAACAGGAGCCGCCAGAGCAACCACGCGGATCCCAGCAAATTCACCCTCAGACAAAACCACGGGCCCTGTCCAGTCACTGGGGACGATGGCGAGTCCGGCTCCGATGAACTATCAGAAAGCTGATAAAAGTCAGGAATACGGTAACCAGCGGACGCTTTCGTCCGCATAACGCAGGCTTGCCAGCCGGACGGCGAACTGCGCCGCCACCCGCGGATTGCTGCTGAGGATCGGCACAACACTCGTCACCAGCTTCAGTTCCCGTACGGCCCGCAGCACCTCGAATCCAGACCAGTGCGTCACGTCGAAACCGTATTCGGACGCGAGCAGCGCGTATCGTTCCGGTGGGTAACCGAAACGCAACCGCCCGACAGCCAAGGGAACCAGGTCCCACTCGGTCGGCCCGTAACAGGTGGCATCGAAATCACAGGCGAGCACCCGGCCATCGGGGCTTCTGATCAGGTTCCCGAGATGAGCGTCACCGTGGACGATCCCCGCCGGCAGCTCGTACGTGACATCTTCAAGAGCCGCTTCGAGCCGGTCGGCCATGCGCTGCAGGAAGATACGGTCAATGTCAGCGAGCCCCTCCGCGTCGGCGAGGCGCCGGCGGACGTCGTCGAGCGGATCCCAGTTCGGCAATGCGACGATGGGCAGCGGCAACGCGTGGATCAGTCGGAGGACCACCGCGAGGTCGGAGGCGGTTGGTGGTCCGCTGTTGCGCACAGGCTCGTCCGAGGCGGACCTGCGCGCACGTGCCACCAGCCCTCGGGCGCCTGCCGGAGGCTGCCGTTCCAGGAGGCTCTGAGCACGCGGTTCGGCTGGTCGCGGCCCGGCCAGAGCATCGATCCACAGGGTGGCCACGGTGCCGTCGAGGTGCAGCGGTGCCGGCAGACCAGGTGCAAGGCGCACCGCCGGCACGTCATGCCGGGCCAGCCAACGAGCTACCTGAACGACTTTGTACGCACGGTACGCCATCGCCGGGGATCCGGAAATCCGGATAATCACTCCGGAGCGCGGCAACCGGAACACCGCGTTAGCGGTAATTTTTATTACCTCGGCATCCTGGCCATCCAGGCCAAGCGCCGTGCATATCTCTCGAACAATCGACCACGCCTTCGCCGCGGTGAAACGACCGTCACGACCCGTGACAGCCACTCGACCTCGCCCCGACCCTCACCAGACACGGAGCATAACAAGATCGATTCGTTCGGACGCGCCCATCCCGCTCACTGCCTATCCGCGCCCTCATGGCATACGGTTATTGCCGCTAAGAGCGCCCGGCAACAGGACTGTCCGGCTCGTACCGCCCGCGCGGTGCCTCGTATCATCGCTCCCCTATCCATCACCGCGCGACGCATGGGTATCCCGGCTTGTCGGTCAACACCCACCACCTCCGGTGACTCCCCGCGCCACCTCGCGATGCACGCGCCCCGGCCCTGTTTTTTGATCCACACTCCTATTGCCGGGCACTCCCATGCATTACACGCGCTCGGCCACGAACCCGAACCCGAACCATGACCCCACGGCCCGCAACGATGCCTCCTCCGATCCGGTAGTTGCCCGGTGGCGGTGCTGAGTCGCCGGTGGCCAACAGGAGTTCAATCAGTACTCTGCTCACCTACCCGAAAACCCCAAGCAAGCCAGGGCATGCCCGATGGATGCTCAACTATAGTTCCTTCGGCGGCCGCTAAGAGCGTGTTT
>NZ_CAKJTO010000016.1:0-7193 GCF_917627405.1 Protofrankia sp. Cj5 | reverse complement strand
AACACGCTCTAAGAGGCATCCGGCGACAGGGGACGCGGGATTGCGGGGCTGGGGCACGCGCTTCGCGATGCACGCACCCCAGCGCCGACCGCTAAGTGGTCGCCGCCGGAAGTTGTTCGGGGGGTGCCGGATGACAGACGGATGCATCGTGAGGCGGAGAAGGCCCAGGTAGCGGTGTTCTACCTGGGCCGACGACAACGAGGCGAGGCGCCGTCTGGCGCCGGCAGACCCTGGACGAACGTCCGGCGGCGACCACTAAAAGGCTTCGCGGCTGGTCCCGCGGCTTGTCCCGCCTTCCCGTTGCCATTCACGCACGAACGCCGCGAGCTCCCGCACATCACGGACATCGCCGTGCGTCCGGGTTATCGCCAGCAGCTCGTCAGCCCGGTTCGATGCGGACGCCACTGTGCGCCCCCAGGAAATCCTGACCGCCTCGGTGGCCAGCGCACAGACCCGGTCAAGCTCAAGCCGTCCCTGCTGGACCAGGGCCAATGCAAGATCCAATCGGATCACCGAACGGAAACCGGGAGCATTCATCATGTCCAGCCGGGGCATGGCGATCTGTGCATGCTCCTCCGCGGCACGAGGCCGCCTGAGCAGGCACAACGCCGTGGTTGCGTTGTAAGCGACCTCCACCGGATGGAAAGTGTCGAAGCCAGGCCCAGGCGAGCCCCACTGTTCCACGGGAATCATGTCAGCAAGATCATAAGCGGTGTCCAATGCCTGGGCGGCAGCACGGACGTCGCCGAGCGCCGCAAGGGCTCGGGCCTCCTGGCAGACCAGACGCGCCCGTACCGGGCCGCCGCCGACATGGCGCAGCCCGTCCCGGGCAAGTTGCAGGGCCCGGTCCGGGCAGCCGTCGTAAAATTCGATCACTGCTGCGATCTCGCGGGCTGATCCTTGCAACGGGCCGTCCTGCGCCCACAGCCCGTCCGCGTATCCCTGCGCGGCCAGGGCACGTGCCGCGTCGGCCGTACCCAGTTTGAACGCCGCATCGGCGTGCAGGACGGTGATCCGGCCAGCAATAATCCGCAGCCGGCGGGCATCGGAGGCCCGTAGGGAAGCACCGCGCGCGAGACTGTCCAAGCCATGCCGCAGGCGAGCCGCCTGAGCCGCGACATGCGCCGGCGAGGTGTGCTCGTGAGCGCGCAGCAAAGCGGCCAGCCGTTCCTCGGCGTGCGCAAGCGCAACCTGCGACGGCGCCGCGGCACGTACATCCACCGCGTCCGCGAGCTGCCATCGCTGAGGAGCACACCCACCACGGTGACCCCGGCATAGAGGTGCAGCTGCCGGCGGTCCGGTGCTGGCGGTGCATCAGCGATTGACGTGGGGAGAGCGTGATACTCGTGCTCCACACGGCCGGTCAGGGCCGCACGCTCGGTGCCGGTCCACCCAGCGGCCAGCGGATCATGATCTGAACGGTCGGCTGCCGGCGGGTCGGACACCGGGCGATCATCCACGGAAGGACTGGCCTCACCCGGCCGCGACACCGGGGCGGGTAGTACATAGGAATCCGGATGATCGTCTGGTGGTGTGCGGGTGGCCGGGATCGAAACGGCCCGCTCCTCGGGCCGGACTGGCTGCCCTGCTTCCACAGCCGCCGGCCAGGGACTGGCCGGGCAAGCTGACGGGGACAGTTCGTCAGCGTGGGACATGGCTACGCACTCCCTGGTGTCCTGTCAGTGAGGCCACAATGTGGCATTTCCGCGCCCTGCAATCTCTTTCAGTGTCAGGAATATGACTCAAGGTAACCCGAGGAGGCGCGCCGCGACATACGCCCAGGGAAGAGGGCACGCTCAGACCACGACACACACAATAAGTTGACGTGTTGACTCAGGATAACTTAGTGGTCGCCGCCGGCGACCACTAAGAGCGACCGGCAATAGGGGACGCGGCATTGCTTTCCCAGCCATTGCCGCGCGATGCACGGGCACCCCGGCTCGCCGGTCGGCGCTCTGCACCTCCAGCGCATCCCTCCGCCGCCTCGCGATCCATCCACCCGCACGCCACTCCTTGATCCACACAACTATTACCGGTCGCTCGTACTGTTACCTCCGGTGAAAGTACGTCCTCCGCACAACCGTTGGGCCACATTTCTCAGAGCGTGTGTGAGATCGGGCTTTCGATCAGTGAGCCGCATCCAGGCGCCCACCGGCAAGGCGGAAGGCCGAAGCGATACCGGATGAGTTGTCTCGGTGTGGCCGACAACGCAGCCAGAGGGCGTCTGGACGCGGCGAGCCGGAATGACGATCTCACACGCGCTCTCAGGCATCCGGGTGATGATTCCCACGTAGCCTGGAAAGCCAGGCCGCCGCGCCGCGGAAAGCATCATCCGACGTGCCGGGCCGTATGACCGTAACCTGCCCATCCGCTCTCGGGTAGCTACCAAGGAACCGGACGTCAGCGCAGCTGCGGTGCAATGCCGAAAGCGCCTCGCCAACCCGCGCCTCGGCTATGTGGCCCTCGCAGTCGGCCGAGAAGCAGTAGCGGCCTAAGCCGGCACCGGTCGGCCTGGATTCCAGCCGGGTCAGGTTGATTCCCCGGACGGCGAACTCGGTCAGCATCTCCAGCAATGCGCCAGGATGGTCGTCGCGTTCGAACAGCACCACTGTGGTGCGGTCGGAGCCGGTGGGTGGCGGCGGCGCCCCCGGGAGGGTGACCAACACGAAACGGGTCTGCGCCCCGTCGACGTCCTGGATGTCGTCGGCAAGCACCGACAGGCCGTAACGAGGGGCGGCAAACGCGCCGGCAAGTGCGGCGTCGACCTCGCCGAGCTGGACGCGACGAGCCGCCTCGGAATTGCTGAACGCCGGTTCCCAGCGTGCGTAGGGAAGGTTCTTGCCGAGCCAGTGACGGCACTGCGGTTGAGCGTGCGGATGGCTCGAAACCGTGTGTACGGCGTCGAGGCCCGTACCGGGCCTGCCCAGGAGGGCGAACCGGACGGGAATCACGGCCTCGGCCTTGATCTGCAGGGGGGCGCCGACAGCGAACTCGTCCAGAATGGTCGACACCGAGCCCTCGACCGAGTTCTCGAACGGGACGAGGGCGGCCGCGGCGTCACCCTGACGGACCGCGTCGAGAACGGCCACCACGTCCGGCAGTGGATCAAGCCGCGCTCCACGAGCGATCACGAGCGTGAGCAGCGCCGCCTCGGAGAATGTGCCGGGGGGACCCAGATAGGCCAGCCGGATCGGCGCGGTCACGTCCGCGGCTCCACGTCAGGGGCCGGCGTGACCACGGCAATCTCGGCCGTGCCCAGCGGGTTGCGGACCGAGTCCGCCCGGACCGGATCTGCTGATCTCACCTTGGCGATCCTACGATCCCGTGACAGAGCGCATGAGGGGAGCCCGGCTCCAGCTGGTCATCCATCGCCTAAATCATGATCAGATGGTCGGATTCTCTCTCGCAGGGTGCGCGCCCGCTTCTCGATTCGGCACGGCACGGCACAGCGGCCATCGACGCAAAAACCATGATCGCAATGTCGCCGCAGCTGTTCGGCTGTTGGCAAAAATCGACATCAGTTGTCAGCGCCGCCCCTGATCCAGACGTGGGACGACCGGCCCCCGTAGGGTCGGAGCGTGGACACGGCGGATGTTCGGCTCCTGCTGGAAGCCGTGGCTTCCGGCACGGTCGAGCCGCACGATGCGCTGACGCGCATCACAGCCGGCCCGCTCGGCGACGGCAACGGCTGGACCGACCTTGGGTACGCCCGCGTCGACACGCACCGCGGGCTGCGCACCGGCGATGCGGAGGTCGTCTACGCCGCCGGCAAGACGCCGGCGCAGACGGTCGGCATCGTCGCCGAGCTGCGGCGCTCATCCGGCGCCGGCCATCCAACGCTGGTGACCCGCGCGGACGCGGCCACCGTCGCGGCTCTGCTCGCCCGGTGGCCCGGAGAACTGACCATGTCCGGCATACCTGCCCGTGATCCAGGCTCCGCGCCTGCTCCAGGCTCCATGCCTGCTCCAGGCTCCGCGCCTGATCCGGGCTCCACGTCTGCCACCCGGTTGGCCACCGTGGCTATCGGCCCGCTGCCGCCGGAGCGCGGCCAGGTCGTGGTCGTCTCCGCAGGGACCTCGGACGCACCGGTAGCCGCCGAGGCCGCGCTGACCGCCCGCGCATCCGGAGCGGGCGTTAAGACGATCATGGATGTGGGAGTGGCCGGCCTGCACCGGATCCTCGCGGTCCGTGACGTCCTTGCCGCCGCGGACTGCCTGATCGTCATCGCTGGCATGGAAGGTGCGCTACCCAGCGTTGTTGGCGGGCTCGTCGGTACACCGGTGATCGCCGTTCCGACCAGCATCGGTTACGGCGCGTCCTTCGGCGGCCTTGCCGCGTTGCTCGGGATGCTCAACTCGTGCGCGCCCGGCGTCGTCGTCTGCAACATCGACAACGGTTTCGGGGCGGGAATCTTCGCCGCCCGCATCACCCGCCGCACCCGCCGCGCGACGGCGAGGCCCACGGTCGCCGACAGCGGTCAGGAACCGGGCGGCGAACGGACCACAGTGGACGGGTGACCGACGCCGACATGCACCACGCGAACCATGCGAACCATGCGCCAGCCGGACCGACCGAGCCCGCGTCGACCAGACCGGCCCGGGTCGGCTGGCTCGACCTGTCCAGCGGAGCGAGCGGGGACATGCTCCTCGGCGCCCTGAACAGGGTGCTGACCGACACGGATCAGCACCCGGACGTGATCGCCAACGCGGTCGGAGCGCTCGGGCTGCCGGTCCGTCTGGACGTCAGCATGACCAGCCGGGCCGGCCTCGCCGCCGCCTGTGTCCAGGTCATCACCAACGAGTGGACCGGTAGTAACGAGTGGACCGGTAGTGAAGACGCGACACACCAGGACGGGCTGCCGGGGAGCGGGGCGCTCGGAAACGCGGCACCCGGCGATGAGCGCCGCCGTACCTGGGCTGACATCCGCCGGCTACTGGCCGGCGCTCCGCTCAGCGAAACGGTCCGCGAGCGGGCCCTGGCCACGTTTGCGGCGCTCGCCGAGGCTGAGGCTGTCGTCCATGGCATCCACGCCGACGAGGTGCACTTCCACGAGGTCGGGGCGCTGGACGCGCTCGCCGACGTGGTCGGCGTCTGCGCGGGGCTCGACGCGCTCGGCCTGGACCAACTGGTCGCGTCCCCGGTAGCGCTCGGCGGCGGGTCGGCCCGCACCGAACACGGCGTGCTGCCGATCCCCGGCCCCGCTGTCCTGGAACTGCTGCGTGCCAACGCAATGCCGGGGTATGGCGGTCCGGTGGACATGGAGCTGTGCACACCGACGGGAGCGGCTCTGGTGGCGGTCCACGCGGACGCATACGGTCCGTTGCCGGCAATGCGGGTGGCGTCCGTCGGCGTCGGCGCCGGCCAGCGCGACATCCCTGGTCGGCCCAACGTCGTCCGCCTGGTCGTCGGTACCGCTCCGCCGGCCGACACGCCACCCCGGACGGGAGCGCTGCCGGCAGCGCCACTGCCGGCAGCACCGACGGTGGACTCCGCCACCGCGCGCGTCCCCGCCGTGACCCATGCGCTGGCCGTGACCGATGAGCTGCTGGTCGAGACCAACGTCGACGACCTCGACCCGCGGGCCTGGCCAGAGATCCTGGCAACGCTGCTGGCGGCGGGGGCCTCCGATGCCTGGCTCACGCCGGTGCTGATGAAAAAGGGCCGGCCGGCGCACACCCTGTCCGTGCTGGTGGCGATGCCGCTCGCGGACTCGGTCCGGCGAGCGGTCTTCCTCCACACTCCCACGCTGGGCCTGCGGGAGACGCCCGTACACAAGCGGGCCCTCGCCCGTGCCTTCCGCACGGTGAACGTCAGCGGCGAACCCGTCGCCGTAAAGATCGGCATACTTCCGGACGGCCAGATCGTCACCAGGCAACCCGAGTGGGATGATGTCCGCCGCGCCGCCGCCAGGCTGGACCGACCAGCCCGTTGGGTGCTGGCTACCGCGGTGGCCCTGGCGTCGGATACCGTCCGGCCGAACGCTGCCCGGCCGGACGAGGGCACCGATGACGACGAGGCATGGGCACACATGCGATCCTAAGAGCGCCCGGCAACAGGGATGTGGATCAAGGAGCAGGGCTGGAGTGCGTGCATCGCGAGGCGGCGCGGGGAGCCACCGGAGGTGGTGGGTGACGACCGACGGCAACAACGCGAGATGCGCACCTCACCCTTCCGCCTTGCCAGGGGGCGCCTGGACGCGGCGAGCCGGAATGACGATCTCAAACGCGCTCTAAGGCCGCGACCGAGCGGGATCACGAACGGAGACGATCGACATCGACGCCCGAACGGACATGCCTGACTTCAATCGTGCTCCGGCGGACGATCCTGGCGCGGTCCAGTCGATGCCGTCACCGGCGCGGCACTATCCACTGTCCAGCCCGGCCGAGGCGAGCAACGGCGACCTGCGCTCCCCTCCGCAGGCCCAGCGGCGTCCGATGCCACCGCCGATGCCGCCACCCGGCGGCGAGCGCACGTTCGACCCGCTCACGAGCGCATGGCCGGGCGCCGCGGACGAATCACCGGCCGCCCGGCCATGGACCGAAGCGTCAACCTACGACCCGTTGTTCGACCGTGGCCCCGCTCCCGGCGGCTATCCGGGGCCTGGTGCCCACCCGAGCAACGCCGCGCCGACCCCACCACCGCCCAAACCTCGGGTGTCCGTCAGCACGCTGCGCCACGAGGAACGCCCGAACAACGGCCAGCCCGGTGCCCGGCCCACCAGCGCGCCCTCACCGGAGCCCCCGCCGGGTTACCAGCGGTCCAGCTACACCGACACGGCCCACCGGCCGGCGCCGCTGTACCGGGACGACAGCTACCCGCCGGATTTCGACTCCGCCGATCCGCTCGGCATCTCCGCCGGTGTGGCGAGCACCGCGATCGAGACGCCGCCACACTCGCCGATTTCGACAGTCTACCCAGCGCCGCCGCCGCTGCCCCTCCCCGTGGCTGATGAGCCGGTGTCCCCGTACTCGCCGCCGGTGGCGGCCGAGCAGTCGCCGGGAGCGTCCACGGCGCCGATCGCGCTACTGTCCAGCCAGGACCGGCCGTTCCTCGACAGCGACGGTTTTCCCGGCGGGGGGCGGGCCGAGAGCTCACCTCCCGACATCCAGCGGGTGCCGGCGCCATACCCGGACGACATGTATCCAGACGGCAGACATCCGGACGGCAGGTATCCGGACGGCAGGTATCCGGAC
>NZ_CAKJTO010000015.1:58401-58909 GCF_917627405.1 Protofrankia sp. Cj5 | reverse complement strand
CCCGTCCTCCAGCGCGGTGAGCAGCTCGGCGTCCGACAGCGACCAGACTGTTGCCTGTGTCAGGGCGTCCACGCCGGTGGCGACCGCGTCCAGCCCGGCGAGCAGTGGATGCTCCCAGCCTGGGCTGGCGGTGGCGGCGACGCTCTGCATAGATCAACGATAACCCGAAACGCCCACAAAATCGAACATTTGTTCGTGCAAGCTACGAATATTAGCCCGGTCGCCATGGGCTCCACCACGCCGGCCCGACGACAGGGGCGCAACCCACCGGCGCCCGGCGCCACGATAGCCGCAGCCGCAGCCGCAGCCGCAGCCGCAGCCGCAGCCGCAACTGTGTTCATGACCAGGAGAGCATGACCAGAATGGCTAGATTGTGACCAAGGGGACGAGTCCGCCACCCCAGCGAAAGATCAAGGCCGGAGCACACACGCAGCGATGCCCGCGGAGACGAGTCAGTTGGCGGACCGCTCCAAATGCCGGTCGAGTCCACGTGCCTCAGAGCGTGTTT
>NZ_CAKJTO010000015.1:0-57930 GCF_917627405.1 Protofrankia sp. Cj5 | reverse complement strand
AGAAGGCCGAAGCGATACCGGATGAGTTGTATCGGTTCGGCCGACAACGCGGCCAGGGGGCGCCTGGACGCGGCGAGCCGGAATGACGATCTCAAACGCGCTCTCAGGGACTGCAAGCAAGGCCAACCGCGCTTGAGCTGCGTTCTGAAACCGCCAAACCACGGACCGTAACAGGACGCGACACGCCACCATGATGGCGGGCACGGGCAACCGACCGGCTGGCAACGGAGCCCACCGAGGTATGCCCGCCATCAGGCGCAGCCAGTAATCATGATCAATTTAGTGTGACAAAAGCCGACGACACGCCATCCCGAGGATCAGTGCATCATCCGCGGGTCAACATAATGTTTGAACTCAAGCAGGTTATCCGCAGGGTCGCGCAGCACCACGGTCCGATGCTGTTCGACCAGCCCGGCGAAACGTACCTGTTCGCACTGGAAGACCGGCACCTTACGCAGTTCGATCAGGCGCAGGAGCGCGTCGAAGTCGGCACCGTCCCGGAATGTCACGCCGAAATGGCGCGGGTACAACGCCAGCTCGCCCGGTTCATAATCGGGGCTGAGGTGGCAGACAAGCTGGTCGCCGAAGAAGTCAAGCGTGATCCGGTCGGCATAGCGGCGGGCGAGCCGGCAGCCGAGCAGATCGACGTAGAACCGCTCGGCCAGCGCCAGGTCTGTCACGGGTATGGCGAGGTGAAAGGTATCAGCGGTGTTCCGCACGGTTCGCTCCCTGTTCGCCCGCCGGCTCGAAGGCCAGCAGCGTGTCCGACCGGAGCCCGAGCCGCAGCGTCTCCAGGCCCACGATGTCGGCCGCGTGTACGTTCCCGAGATTGGCCTCCGGACCGACCCGGCGGATGAAGTGGGCCTGCAGGATCTTGGTGGGAGCCTCGAACACAAGTCGATCCACTGGCACGTCGGAATCCAGGATGTCCTCGATCAGGCCGAACCGCAGCTGCCCGTCTGGCCGGCAGATGCCGCTGGTGCCGCTCTCGCGGGCTTCCAGAATCACCAGATGAGCGCCGGCATGCAGATCGGTCCGGATCGCCGCGAGCCACCGGGACGGTGACTGGCGCTCGGAACGTTCGGCGTCCTTGAACCCGACCTCGCTCAGCACGATGAACTCGTCGGCGAGCTTGGAAACGTAACTCGCTTTCTCCTCGACGCCAAGGTCGATCGTCCCGTTCGACACCTCCACATACCGGCAGCCCTGCTCGTGGCACAGTCCCCGGAAATCGTCAAAACGGTTCTGCAGAATATGCTTTTCGAACAAGGTGCCACCGAAGAAGAAATCGATACCCAGAGTGCGCAGACAATTGATCTTGTTCGCGAGGCCGGCTGTCACGAGCGAGGTGCCCCACCCGAACTTCACGAGGTCGATATGATCACTAAAGCTGACAACAGCATCACAGAAGTAGCCGGTCGGCAGGCCATTGTCGATCACCAAGGTAATTCCACGGGAACGCGGTTTCGACTGGCGCGCGGGCAGCGCGAGAGCACTGATGATCATACTGCGGCCTCCTGGAGCGGTACTCGCCGATCGGGGATCCGGCAGGCGGGGCGAAATCACCACGCGCGCCAAATGCCACCCCACCCTTCTCCCACTACATGAAAACGCCTTTAACGCCGCCTGTGAGCTTACTGAAAAGATCGGGTGGACAGCGTAATCCTACCGGTCGGGTAATCATGACCTGTCGACGGATCCATCAGTAAGCTCTCATCGAGTTCCGGGGTTTCGTTAACGTTGTTCGAGAAGGATGCGAGCGTGCCTGCTGTCCTTGGCAATCCTCGTTCGATGGATCTAGAAAAGCGGTCGTCCGCGGGCCGCCACCGCATGATCGATCTGGTGGAGGCTCGCAGCCGAGATCATCCCCATCGCGTCTTTCTCACGGATGCGGGCAGTGGCCACAGCCTGCGCTACGGTGAACTCAACACGACGATACGTGACTGGTGGTCGGAACTCGACCGCGCCGGCTGTCGGCCTGGGCAGCGGGTGGCAATCGCCGTCTCCGACCCGGTGGACTTCGCCACCGCCTACCTCGCGGCTATCACCAGCGGGCGCCACGCCGTCCCGCTGAGCCCGAGCGCTCCCCCGGCGGAGCTGCGGCGGATACTTGCCCTGGCCCGGCCCGCCGCGGTGGTCACAGACCAGGGCCTGCCCCCGGCAGCTGGCGTCCAGCAGATCGCCCCGTGCCCAGCTCGGACCGGCTACCACGGTGTGGCTCCGGGGGGTGACGGTGGTGTGCTGTTGTCCACCTCAGGTACCACGGGTACCGCCAAACAGATCTTCCTGGCTGAGGCGCAGCTCAGCCACGTCGCGCACGCGGTGGCCGGCCACCACGCCCTCACCCGTGCCGACATCGGTTTCTGCCCGCTGCCTCTGTTCCACGTCAACGCCGAGGTGGTGGGGCTGCTCGCCACCCTGGTCGCGGGCGGCGCGATGGTGCTGGACACGCGCTTCCACCGGCGGGGATTCTGGCGGCGGATCGTCGAGCACAACGTGACCTGGATCAACGCCGTGCCGGCCATGGTGACGATCCTCGCCCGTGATCCGGATGCTGGGCAGGCGCGTTCGACCAGGGTGCGTTTTGTCCGGTCCGCGTCGGCGGCGTTGCCTGTCGCGGTGCTGCACGCGTTCGAGCAGGCCACCGGCATCGAGGTGCTGGAGACCTATGGCATGACCGAGGCGGCCAGCCAGATAACGGCCAATCCGCTGCGGGGAGTACGCAAGGCCGGCTCGGTCGGGCTACCGGTCGCCACCGAGGTACGCGTGGTCGACGAGGACGGGCAGGAATGCCCCGCGGGTGTCACCGGTCATGTCCAGATCCGCGGCGCAGGAGTGATCAGAGCGTATGTGGGCGAGGCGGGCAACGAACGGATCGACGTCCACGGTTGGCTGGATACCGGCGACCTGGGGTACCTCGACACAGATCGGTACCTGTTCCTGGTCGGCCGCACCGACGATGTGATTAACAGAGGCGGCGAGAAAATCTTCCCGCGGGAGGTCGAGGAAGTCCTCCTGACCGATCCCCGAGTCAGCGCGGCCGTGGTTGTCGGCCGCCCCGATCCGGTCCTCGGACAGACGCCGGTTGCGCTGGTGGTACCGGCCACCGGGGCCGGCGAGGGCCTCGCCGCCGACTTGGCCGCCCGCTGTGAGTCAGCGCTGGACCGTTTCAAACGTCCCGTCACCATCGACCTTGTCGACGCGCTGCCGGTCGGGCCCACCGGCAAGGTGATGCGGCGGCTCGCCGGCAGCCGCCTCGATGGAAGCCGACGGCTGCGCGACCGGCTCGGCTGTACGAACGGACTCTCATGACGACAGCGACATCCAGCCCGGTACGGGCCGCCACCGAGGCGCCGGACGCCCTCCACCGGCCCCGAACGGCGCCAGCGGGAGCGGAAGCGGCCCCAACAGGGCCAGCGGAACCGGGGCCGCTGATCGGCAGTACAGCCGCCGCCAGCCGGCGGGCGCATCTTCACGACGTCGACCTGGTCCGTCTGCTGACCTTTGTCGCGGTGGTCGGCGTCCACACGACGGGCGGCACGAACCCGTTCCAGAGCGTCGGCGGCAACGCGGCACTCATGCTGCTGCACTTCACCCGTGAGGCGTTCTTCTTCCTCACCACCTTCGTGCTGTTCCACACCCATTACGACCGGCCGCTCGCGTTGGGCCGGTTCTGGCGGCGTCGTTTCCTGCTCGTCGGAGTGCCCTATGTGGTCTGGACCGTCGCCTATGCCAGCCCGGTGCTGGTACGGCAACTTGCCGACGGTCAGATATCCGCCTCCGCACGCACTCTCGGCTACGACTTAATCACCGGTGATGCCTGGTACCACATGTACTTCCTACTGGTCACGCTGCAGGTGTACCTGCTGTACCCGCTGCTGGCGCGTCTTGTGCGCCGCACGGCCGGCTACCATTGGCAGCTACTGGCAGGAAGCGCCCTGCTCCAGATCGCGACTCTGGCGGAGGTCCACTACGGCCGGCCGTGGCCCGGGGTGGCCGGCATACTGGAACAGCACTGCCACGAGCTGTTCGCGATGTACCAGTTCTGGCTTGTCGCCGGTGCGCTGGCCGCGGTCCACGGCGATCGCTTCCGTGACTGGATGAGCCGGCACATCGTGCTCACGATGCTGAGCGCGGCGCTGGCCGCGGGCGCCGCCGAGCTCTGCTACACGATCGCACGCCACCATGGACAAGCACCATTTGACGCCGCATCGGTCTTTCAGCCCATTATGGTGCCATGGGGGGTAACGAGCATCATGGCCCTGTTCGCCCTGGGCGCGATATGGGAACGCAAACGGCGGCCAGGACGTCTGGACTCGCTCATGCGCAGGGGTTCGGAGCTGTCCTTCGGCATCTATCTCGTCCATCCGGCCATCCTGCCGGGTGTGCTGGCTCTCCTTCCTCGCACACTTCCCCCGCCGTGGTCGACCTTGTCGGCGATGTCAGCGACGCTGTTCCTGTCGGCGGCGGTGGTTGCGCTCTGCCGGCCCACGCCGCTGAGCCTGGCGGTATCCGGCCGACCCCGGCGACGGCCAAGGCGCACCGACGCGAAGACCGGCCCGAAGCGGCCCTCGGTTCCCGCGCCAACGGCATCGACGCGACCACGTTCTCTCGCGCCCGCGATCCGATCCTCCGATCAGTAACAGCCGGCCCGGCCGGACGATGACCTTCCGGCGCAAGAAACTCCTCCTGGCCACCCTGGCAGCGATGCTGCTCTTCGTGACGCTGACAGAACTCATCGCTCGTGCGGGCCACACAAAACCGGCCACGATAAGCATCTCGGCTGCCTCCAACCAGTCGCCTTCGCCGTCGCGACGTGAAACCGGCACCGTCAGAACCGCCGCCCAGACGCTGATGAACCAGAGCACAAGAACGATCACGGTAAATGGATTGCGACGCATCTACCTGTTGCTGCGGCCGGTTCAATCCGTTGGCCGGCTGCCCTTGGTGATACTTCTGCACGGCCGCGGGCTGACGCCAGCCGCGATGGTGTCGTTGAGTGGGCTCGCTCCGCTCGTGGCCGAAGGCCGCGCGATCCTTGCCGTACCCACGGGCCTCGGCCTGTCCTGGAACGCCGGCGGCGATTGTTGCGGAACGGCGGGCCGTTCACGGCCGGACGACCCGGCCTTCGTGCACAACGTGGTTGCCGCGGTGCTGCACGGAGAGCAGATCGACACGAGCCGCATCTACCTCGTCGGCTACAGCAACGGTGGGAAGCTCGCCCTCCGGATGGCCTGTGAGGACCCTGCTGCGTTCGCCGGGATCGCGACCTACGGAGCGGTCCCGCTGGTGCCGTGCGCGCAGGGGGGCGCGGTGTCGGTGCTGCTCGCCGCCGGCACCGCCGACCAGGTGCTTCCCTACCAGGGAACGCGGCTGGCCCGGCCACCGCTGATGTCGGTGGCCGCGGCCGTCCAGCTCTGGCATGATCGGGACGGCTGCCCGGCACGGCCGACGACAACAGGCCGAGTGGGCCCGGCCGAGATCCTGACATGGCGCGAATGCCGGAACCACACCGCGGTTGCCACCGTCATTTATCACGATCTACCGCATGCCTGGCCGGCTCAGCCGCGGGTAGCGGCCGCGGCCAGCGCCGCCACCGTCATCTGGGATTTCTTCACCGGTCTGCCGGACGTACCGGCCCCGCCAAACCCACCCGCCGCCACGGTCGCTCGCGCCACCCATGGACCAGGGTGACTGCGGCTCGACGGATATCGGGCACCTACTCAGGCCGCGCGCCCTGGGACTGCGGGATACGAGCCGTTCATGATCACATGATTTTCAGCTGGCTACGTATCGAGATGAGAAACGAAAATTCCGATCAGAATACGGCCGGCCAGCATTTCGCTTGGCGCGGAGAAATGACCGGACGAACCTCACGTTCCAGGATCCGCCGATGCAGCGCCCACATCTCACGATCACCCGCTTCAGCCGCCAGAAGGGTGCCGGTGTCGTACGTGACTCCACCTTCCTCCTCCGTCATCGGGATCTTCTCCCGACTCCGAGCCGATCGAGAATCTCGTCGGCCCGCCGCAGCGCGTCCGGGGGGATGGGGCCGTGCTCGGCTTCGTACTCACGGACGGCCGCAAGGCCCTCCTGGATGCCGATGTGGTGATCGATCACCTGTGACATCCAGGCCGACAGGCTGACCCCCTTGGCCGTCGCCGCCGCCCGTGCAGCCGTGAGGACACGTTCGTCCAGGGATGGGGCCAGGGCACGCGCCTCGCGTCATCGCTCCCCGTCCATCGCTGCGCGATGCACGGGTACCCCGGCTCATCGGTCGCCACCCAACACCTCCGGTGGCTCCCCGCGCCGCCTCGCGATGCACGGATGCACGGATGCACGGATGCACGGACCCCAGCCCCGCTCGTTGACCCACTCCCCTGTTGCCGGACGCTCTGAGCCCGGCAGGAACGGAGCCGCCAGGAAGTGGCCCGGACGGATCAACGCAGGCGCCGGGCCACCTCGGTCGCCCAGTACGTCAGGATGATGTCCGCGCCCGCCCGGCGGACAGCCGTCAATGTCTCGGTGATGGCGCGCTCCCGGTCGATCCAGCCGTTCGCCGCCGCGGCCTCAACCATCGCGTACTCGCCGGACACCTGGTAGGCGGCAACCGGCACGTCCACAGCGGCGGCGACCGCCGCCACAACATCGAGATAGGCCAACGCCGGCTTCACCATCACGGCGTCCGCGCCCTCGATGAGGTCGAGGGCGACTTCGCGCAGTGCCTCACCGGCCGAGCGGGCCGGGTCCTGCTGGTAGCCGGCACGGTCCCCGAAGCGCGGCGTGCACTCGGCCGCGTCCCGGAAGGGGCCGTAGAAGGCCGAGGCGTACTTCGCCGAGTAGGCAAGGATCGGTATCTCCGAGTACCCGCCCGCGTCGAGTGCCACGCGAATCGCGCCCACCTGGCCGTCCATCATTCCGCTCGGCGCGACCACCTCAGCACCCGCATGGGCCTGAGCCAGCGCGATCGAGCCGTACCGCGCCAGAGTCGCGTCGTTGTCGACCTCGCCGTCCTCGGTCAGCAGACCGCAGTGGCCGTGGTCGGTGTACTCGTCCAGGCACAGGTCCGTCATGATCACAATGTCGCCACCGACCTCGGCGACAAGATCGGCAAGGGCCAGCTGCACGATGCCAGACGGATCATCCGCGGCCGAACCACGCCCGTCCTTGTTCGCGGGGATGCCGAAGAGGATCAACCCGCCGACGCCGGCCCGAGCCGCCTCGGACGCGGCCTTGCGCAGCGACTCCCGGGTGTGCTGCACGACACCAGGCATCGAGGCGATGGGCGTCGGGGCGTCGATGCCCTCCTTGACGAACAGCGGAAGCACGAGGTCGGCCGGATGCAACCGCACATCGGACACCAACCGGCGCAGGGCCGCGCCGCGGCGCAGCCGGCGGGACCGGGCCAGCGGGAAGGCGACGCGATCACCAACGATATGATCAGCAGCGCCCGGCAGCCCGGTCACCGCCGGGAACCACGCCGGGCCTTGGGCAGCCGGGCGGCGAGCGGACCGACCTTGCCCAGTTCCTCACGGTGCTCGGCGGCGAAGTCCGCCAGCGCCTGCACCAGCGACGGGATGGTCGCCTCTGCCGCCTGGACGTCGACCCGCAGACCCAGCTCGGCCGCGGTGGCCGCGGTCTGCGGTCCGATCACCGCGATCACGGTGGTCTCGTGCGGCTTGCCGGCGATCCCGACCAGGTTGCGCACGGTCGAGGAGGACGTGAACACCACGGCATCCACCCGGCCGCCCTTGAGCGCCTCCCTGATCGGAGCCGGCGGCGGCGCGGCGCGCACCGTGCGGTAGGCCGTGACGTCGTCGACGTTCCAGCCCCGGTCCTTCAGACCCGCGACCAGCGTCTCGGTAGCGATGTCGGCCCGGGGCAGCAGCACCCGGTCGAGCGGGTCGAACACGTCGTCGTACTCGGGCCAGTCCGCCAGCAGCCCCTCACTGGACTGCTGGCCGGAAGGAACAAGATCTGGCCGGATGCCGAAGGCACGCAGCGCGTCCGCGGTCGCCTCACCGATCGCGGCCACCTTGACACCGGCAAACGCGCGGGCGTCCAGGCTGCGTTCCTCGACCTTCTCCTGGACGGCACGGACCGCGTTGACAGAGGTGAAGGCGACCCACTGGTAACGGCCGGACACCAGGCCGGTGATCGCGCGCTCCATCGGGGCGGCTGTCCGCGGTGGTTCCACCGCGATCGTCGGCACCTCCAGCGGGCTCGCGCCGTGCGAGCGCAACAGATCCGAAAGGATGGCCGCCTGCTCCTTGGTCCGCGGCACCAGAACCGTCCAGCCGAACAGTGCCCGCGACTCCCACCAGGACAGCTTGCCCCGGGCCGCGACCGCGGCCCCGATCGCCATCACGACACAGGGTGCGTTCGCGATGACGGGCGCCGCATCGGCCTCGATCCGGTCCAGCGTCGAGGAAACCGTCCGCTGGTCGGTGGTGGTGCCGTCCACCGTCACAGCGACGGGTGTGTCGCCCGGTCGGCCCTGCTCGACAAGCGCCGCCGCGACCTTGCCGACCTCGTTCGAGACCGCCGTCATCACCAGGGTGCCGGGTGCCTGCGCGAGGGAGACCCAGTCGATGTTCGCGCCGGGCGCGCCCGTGAGCCCCAGGCCCGCGCCGATCCCGCCGATCCCGAGCGACGCGCCCAGCGGTGGCGCCGTCAGGCCCGGACCACCGAGCGCCGTTCCACCCACGCCGGAACCACCCAGGTCGGCCAGGCCACGCCCGCCGAGGCGGCTGGCCCCGTACGTCGCCGCGCCCAACGCCATACCCGGGGTGTCCGCCGACGGGGCGATGGTCGGCTGCACCCCGCTGGCGGAGAACACTCCCGCCGTGCTCGCGAAGGTGACCGGAAGCCCGGGGGCGACCCCCGAGTAGGCGGCGACCGCGGCGCCGGTCAGGATCCCGGGCACCACCCGGAAGGGAATCTTGGCCTTGGCCAGCGCCTGCGCGTCGGCAGCACCGATCCCGGTGAGCCATGGATCCGACGCGTACAGCCGGACGACCCGTTCCCCCGCCCGGGCCCGCGCGACGACCGCGGCGGTTGCCGCGTCCGCGTCCATGATTGGTTTCACCAGTGCGGAATCGCCGATACGCAGCACCTCGCCGGGAAGCTTCGCGACAATCTCAGCAGCGACATCGGGATCAACGATTACCGAATCGGCGGCGGCCAGCGTCTCCGTGGCGAGAACGGTCAGCAGGTCAGGATCGCGCGGGCCGGCTCCAACGAGAGCGACTGGGATCAGGGGCTTCTTCGTGCGGCGGGTGGCCATGATCAGAAATTTCCCATCAACGTCTGTGCTCCAGCGGACAACATCTCGTCCGCGAGGCGCTCTCCCAGCGCCTCCGGGTGGTCAGCGGGCCCGGTGACCACGCGCCGGAGAACACCGTTCCCCTCCGGCGACGCAACCACCGCCCGTAGCCGGATGGCACCGGCGGCCATTGCTCCATCGGGCGTCACCGCAACGTCGGCAAGAGCGCCGACCGGTGCGCTACAACCGGCCTCGATGGCAGCCAGATAAGCACGCTCGGCAGCGACAGCAGTGCGCGACAGTGGGTCGTCCAGCGCAAACCGTAGCAGCTCGGCGAGAGTGCCTTCACGTCGGTACAGGTCGACCCGATTGACAATGCCGTCAAGGGCGTCAGGATCACCCACGCATTCGATCGCCAGCGCACCCTGCCCAGCGGCTGGCAGCATCACATCCGCATCCAGCACCTCGGTCACCGCGTCCAGCCGGTCCAGCCGGTCCAGCCCGGCATGGGCGAGCACAACCGCGTCGACCGCTCCGTCGATCGCCTTCTTTATTCGGGTATCGACGTTACCTCGGATCGGGACGACATTCAGCCCGAGCCCGAGGGCCCGCAGCTGCGCCGCCCGCCGGGGCGAGCCGGTACCAACCCTGGTCCCGGGCCCGAACTCGGCCAGCATCCGGCCGCTCGGCGCGACGATGACATCACGGGGATCCGCGCGCGGCGGAACGGCCGCGATCACAAGTCCGTCCGGTGTCGCCGTCGGCAGATCCTTCAGCGAGTGGACGGCAAGATCAATTTTGCCGGCCACCAGCGCTTCGCGCAGCGCGCTCACGAATACGCCAGTCCCGCCGAGCTGGCTGATCGCCTCCTGGGAGCTGTCTCCAGCGGTCACGATGCGCACCAGCTCGACCTGGCGGCCCAGCCGTTCCCGCAGCCAGCCCGCCACGGTGGCGGACTGCGCGATGGCCAGCGCCGAGCCCCGCGTGCCCAGCCGCAGCACATCCCCCCGCCCATCGCCGCCCAGGACGGGCCCAGCGCCCGCTGTCCGACCCGGCCGGAGCTTCCCGCTCGTCATGGTGCCTCTCGTAGATCAGGTGCGGATACGACGGCCGGCGCTTCCCGAGGGAGGTCGAACAGCTCACGCAGTGCCTCGGCATAGGTGTCGCCCCCAGGGGACGCGGCGAGCTGTTGCACCCGCACGGTCGGCGCATGCAACAGCTTGTCCGCCACCCGCCGCACCGTCCCCTCCACCAGCGCCCGGTCCCGGGGAGAAAGATCTGGCAGGCGGGTCTGCAGCCGGTCGAGCTCATCGCGGACGACAGCGGCGGCCTGCGCCCGAAGCGCCACGACAGTCGGCGCGACGCGGTGCGCACGACATCGATCAAGATAGGCGCCGACCTCGGAGGCCACCAGCGCCCGTACCGACTCGACGTCGCTGGCAACCTGCCGCCCGTCGAGGGCGGTCCGCAGGGTGTCGAGATCGATCAGGGTGACGCCCGGAAGATCACAAACGGTCACGTCGACGTCCCGGGGAAGAGCGAGGTCCAGCAGAACCAGCGGCCGCCCTCCCCTGCGGGCCATCGACTCGGCGATCGTCTGGCGGGTCAGGATAAGCCCGGCCGCCCCTGTCGACGTGATCACCAGGTCGGCCCGGTCCAGCTCCAGCGCCACCTGCGTGAGCCCGACCAGCTCAGCCGCGTAGGCCTCGACTATTCGTCGAGCTCGTGCCGGGGTGCGGTTCGCGACCACGAGATCGGCCGCGCCTGCCCGCCGCGCCACCGCCGCAGCCAGAGATCCCACGGCCCCCGCTCCCACCAGCAGGACCCGACGGCCGGCAAGCGCGTCGATCGCGGGCATGTCGATCACGGGCAACGTGCCGGCCGGCGCCACCCGATCCGCGGCATCCAGCGACCTGGCACCCAGCGTGGGCCCGGGCGCCGACGCGCTCCCCGTCGTGCCCGCCAAGCCGGGCTGGACGGTCGCCATCGCCTGCCACCCGGCCGCGGCCATGTGTATCCCCACCGAGACGATCGATGCTCCAGCCGAACCGATCTCGGTCTCGCTGTGCGCACGCTTGCCCACGCGCAACGCCGTCTGGAACAGACCGCCGAGGGTGGCTCCGGCGCTGGCCTCAAGCTGGGCCGCCCGGAAGGCCGCGCGCACCTGCCCGAGGATCTGCGCCTCCCCCACCAGCATCGAATCGAGGCCACAGACGACCGAGAACAGGTGGCTCACAGCCCGCGCCTCATGATGGACGTACAGGTGCGGAGCAAGATCCGACAGTTCTGTCCCGGTGATCCGGGTGAGCTGGTCGGACACGTCCGCGACGCCACCGTGGAAGGTCTCCACCTCGGCGTAGATCTCGGTGCGGTTACAGGTCGACAGCACCACGGCCTCGGCGACGCACGCGGCCTGGCACAGATCGCGGAGCACCTTCGGGACATCGTCATCGGTGACGGCAGCCATCTCCAGGATGGACGTCGGTGCCGTCCGGTGATTGAGCCCCACGGCAAGCAGGCTCATGCTCCGTCCCCTCCGGTGGTACCCACAAACGGGCTGCCACCACGGGTGCGCCGCGGTGTCGGCTCGGCGGGGGTGCGGGTCATGAGCACGATCCGGGAATCGACGGGCTCGCCCTGGCCGCCGGCGCCGCTGACGGGTGCGCCCACGTCGTCCCTCACGGCAAGGTCGTCTTTTACAGCACGGTCATCCGTTGCGCAAACGGGGCGTTTCCGGGCCTCGTGAAACGAGAGAATCTGCAGTTCCACTGCAAGATCAACCTTACGCACGTCCACTCCCACCGGTACCGACAGCACGATCGGCGCGAAATTGAGAATGCTTGTGACCCCTGCGGCGACAAGACGGTCACAGACAGCCTGCGCGGCGGCCGCCGGTGTGCAGATCACGCCGATGGTGACCTGATTCCCCTCGACAAGGGCCTCCAGCTCGTCGAGGGGACGCACCACAACGCCGCCGATCGATTCGCCGATCCGGCAGGGATCCACGTCAAGTAACGCGACCACGCGAAACCCCCGGGACTGGAACCCACCGTATCCCGCGAGCGCGTGGCCGAGATTGCCGACCCCGACCAGCAGCACCGAACGGTCCTCGGTCAGGCCGAGCTCAGCGGCGATGCGGCCAAGGAGAAGAGCCACACCGTAACCGACGCCACGCGTTCCGTACGAACCAAGATGAGACAGATCCTTACGCACCTTCGCCGAGGTCACGCCGGCCGCTGAAGCGAGCGTCTCGGACGACACCGTATGCACCCCCCGGTCGGCGAGCGAGGTAAGAACCCGCAGGTAGAGCGGAAGTCTGGCGACTGTTGCCGCTGGCACTGGCGAGCGAGCACGGACGGCCGACACTGCCCGGCGAAGCTCAGTCATGTACGACTCCCGCACCGCTTGAGGCGCCCGGCTGCCGGCGGCGCCTGCCGTCCGCCCCTCGCGGTGCTGCACGGTCGAACGACGCCGGTAGACGACTGTCCGGGTGAGTTTACGACTTCGTGAAGGCGTTCACGAAGTTGATGTGATCTTGTGCTCAGCCGGCCGGCGACCCGCCAGCGAGCCCGGGGCCCGCACATCGTCGGCGGCTATGCGCGGGAAGACCATCCCCAGCGACCGCCGGTCAACGCACGCCGAAGACGCGCCTCCTCGACCCGCCAATACCCGTGCTCCCGGCCATCCACAAGAATCACCGGCACCCGGTCACCGTAAGCATCGAGCAGATCAGCCCGCGTATCGACATCGACCTCCTGCCAGCCGGCCCCGACATCATCGGCCACCCGAGCGACCGCGATTCGCGCGTCCTCACAGAGATGGCAGCCGGCCCGGGTCACCAGGGTGATCCGGACGCTTCCCCGCTGGCCGCTCACGGCAGGGCACCAGCTCGGGCCGCGCCGGCCCGTAACGCCACTCCGGCTGTCAGGCCCCGGGCTGTCAGGCCCCGCCCCGGCAAGGCGGATCTTTCTAAATAACACGACCTAATCACAAAGGCACTTCCTCGTGACGCATGGGACAACCACACATCTTCACCTTGCCATGCACGCCTGGTACCGGATCGTTAGCTAGACTCGGCTGTCCAGGGTCCCTGATGGTCGTCGCCGGAGGCGCGAGAAAACCATGATCGCGCCTTTTCCGGCCAGGCCGCCCCGATGCGACGGGCGTCCGGATGATCCCGGGCCTGAACGGGTCACGCTCTACCTCGCTCAGCCTCGTTACCTCACTCAGCCTCGTTGATCCTTCGGAGCCAGTATGCCCGCCGCCCTGTCCCAGGCATACCGGGGACGTGGACGGCCACGGGCCCCGCTGCGGTTCATGCGCGGATCCCCGCCATGAACCGGTCCTGGTCGTGCCCTGCTCCCGGCCCCATCGGCCTGGCCTCGCTGCGTGCCGAGATCTCATCGATGGCGAACACCCCGCACGCGGCCATGCTGGGCGGGCCGCTACGGGCCAGCTCAGCCGCGGGGGGATCGGCCAGCCCGTCCGGCATCCGGCCGGCATCCCCGGATCACCATGGCGGTCACCATGCCTCCGAGCTGGCCGATCCACCGCCATCCCAGCATGCCCCGCAGCCAGAAACGGACATCACCGATCTCGTGCGCCGCGCGCAGGAGGGGGATAACGAGGCCTTCGGCCGGCTGTATGACTCCTACCTGGAGCTGGTCTTCCGCTATGTGTTCTACCGGGTCGGCAGCCGGGCCATGGCCGAGGACATTGTCAGCGAGACGTTTCTGCGCGCGCTGCGCGGCATCAGGACCTTCACCTGGCAGGGCCATGACATCGGCGCATGGTTCATCACAATCGCCCGGAACCTGATAATTGACCACAAAAAGTCACGCCGGACCCGCATGGAGTTCCCCACCGATGACATCCTGGCGGCCGCGGACACGCAGCTTGTCTCCGGGCCGGAGGAGTCGGTCCTGGCCGGCGTCACGAACAGGGAGCTGCTCGACGCCGTCCAGGCCCTCAACCCCGAGCAGCGGGAATGCGTCGTGCTGCGCTTCCTGGAGGGGCTCTCCGTACGGGAGACAGCATTGGCGATGAGCAAGAACGAAGGCGCGATCAAGGCGCTTCAATACCGGGCTGTCCGATCCCTGGCCCGCTATTTCGCGGCGGATACCACCCCGTAGGCCCGGCCCCGCCGGATCGGTTTCGTCATGCATCCAGCATCCAGCGGGAACCGGGCGAGTTCAAACGGTCGTTGCGACCCGTCCCATCCTGCTGGCTAGTTTGGGGGTACAGGGTACACATCGCTCCAAGGGGGTCACCGACAGCATAAAAAAAGATCTTTTTAATATTGGCTACGCGCAGGTGATATTTGATCGCCGAAACTCCGATCTCCGCCTGTAGCTGAATCCGGCCTTGCTGAGTGCCGAGTTCGGGGTGTGTCCGCGGCCCGTGCGGCGCGCCCGCCGGGGCCAGAACCACAGCGCGCGAAGCCGAGATCCCGCACCAGCCCGCCGTGAATATCGCGCCATCCAGGGCGTGTCCCAAAAGCCATCTGTCCGGCTCACCACGCCCAGGCGGCCCCTGGCCGCGTTCTCGGCGACACCGATACAGCTCATCCGGTACCGGTGTGGCCCGCGGCCTTGCCAGGAACCGCCTGAACGCGGCTCCCTGATTGCACGACGACTTCCGGAACACGCCGTAACGCCACGGGACGGATCATCGGCGGCGTCGATGTCGTCCAACAGCTGCTGGGAACCTGGCGACGGCCGGCGCCGAGTGCCGCCGCACAGCCGCAGCGCACCGTACGCTTCCCAGGTCGCAGTGACAGCGTGGCCCTCCCGTGGGCCGTGGACGTCCAGGAGATCACGATGCGGTTTCGATCACGCCCGGTACGGACAGCTGACGACCGCGCCCGCAGAGCCGATGCCGAAGCAGCCGCGACCGCGGCGCTCAAGGCGGCCGCCGAGTCCGCGGCCAAGGCGCCACCCGACCCGACCGCGGCCGCCTTCTTCGATGTGGACAACACCATGATGATGGGAGCGTCCATCTTCTACTTCGCCCGCGGGCTTGCCGCGCGCGACTTCTTCCAGTCCCGGGAGCTGCTGAAGTTCGGCTGGCAGCACGTGACCTACCGGGTCCGAGGGCTGGAGAACACCGATGGGATGCGCGACGTCAAGGAGACCGCACTCGCCTTCGTCGCCGGCCGCGAAGTCGCCGAGATCGTCCGCTTCGGCGAAGAGATCTACGACGAGCGGATGGCGGAGCGCATCTACTCGGGTACTCGCGCGCTGGCCGAGCAGCACCTCGACGCAGGCCAACGCGTGTGGCTCGTCACCGCCACACCGGTCGAGCTGGCGGCTGTCATCGCCAGGCGGCTCGGCCTCACCGGTGCGCTCGGAACGGTCAGCCAGGTCGCGGCCGGGCGTTATACCGGCCATCTCGTCGGTGATCCACTACACGGGCCGGCCAAGGCAGCCGCGGTGCAGGCCCTGGCCGAACGCGAGCAGCTGGATCTGTCCCGGTGCTGGGCGTATTCGGACTCCATCAACGATCTGCCCATGCTGTCGCTGGTCGGCCATCCCGTGGCAATCAACCCAGACCCTGACCTGAAGGCCGTCGCCCGTGAACGCGACTGGCCGATCAAGGACTTTCGTACCGCGCGCAAGGCCGCCCGTATCGGAGTGCCCACAGCGGCCGGTATGGGGGCGCTGGCCGGAAGTGTCGCGGCCGGCATGGCGCTGCGCCGTCGATACAGCGACGCGGCCGGCTGACCCTGACCGCGGGCACTCCCACCGCCCATCACCGCCCATCACCGCCCGCCACCCGCCGCCATACTGACCGATGCCACAGCCACAGCCACAGCCACAACCGACAACGTCGTCAGCGGCGGCCGCTCGGCATACCGGGATCTCTCGGCGTACCGAGCCGGGTGGGCCGCGGCGGGCTGGGCGGCGTGCCACGGGTCACGACAACGATGGTCACAACCGAGGCCAGCTCGAGCGCGGCCAGCCAGCTCGCCAGAAAAACATCATCGACCGCGGCCAGCAGACCAACCACGGCGGTTACCGACAGCAGGTAAACGAGTACGAAACAGCGGGCCACCCACGTCCGTCTGGATCCCCTGAAACGTCCGGTCGCCTGGGAAAAACCATGAGCGCGAGGTCGGTCCGCAGTCGTCATGTGTCAGAAGAATACCGATCGACGCTGCATCAGGAGTCCGTAGAGAGAATGTTGGATCGTCTCCCGGATACGATCGGTGAGTTCGAACACCAACATCGGGTCCTCGGCCGCCGCCGGGGTCAGCGATTCGGTGTCCACGGGCTCACCGAACTCGATGAGCCATTTCGACGGAAGAGGCAGCAGCCCGAACAGCCCAAACCAGGGAAAGGTGGGGGTGATCGGCAGGTAGGGCAGCCCGAGCAGCCGGGCCAGCATCCGGAGATTCCCAATCATGGGATAAATTTCCTCGGCTCCGACGATGGTGCAGGGAATAATGGGGACCCCGGCTCGCAAAGCGGCCGAGACAAACCCGCCACGACCGAAGCGCTGGAGCTTGTACCGCTCGCTGAACGGTTTCCCGATTCCCTTGAAGCCTTCCGGCCACACCCCGACCAGGTGGCCGCCCGCAAGCAGCCGTTCCGCGTCCGGCTGGCAGGCCAGGGTGTTACCCGTCTTGCGTGCGACCGGCGCGAGAAACGGGACGGCGAACACCAGATCCGCGGCGAGCATCCGCAGGTGTCGATGGGCCGGATGATGGTCCATGATTGCCAGCGCGGTCATCATCGCGTCCAGCGGCACCGTACCCGAATGGTTGGCCACGATGAGCGCGCCACCGGTGTCCGGAACGTTCTCCAGCCCCCGGGTCTCGACCCGGAAGTAGTTCTGGTAGATCGGCCGGAGCAACGGCGCGATGACGTTCTCGGTAAGATCCTCGTCGAAGCCGTGCTCGTCGACCACGTAGTCGCCAGTGATCCGTCGCCGCAAAAACGCGAGGAAACCCGCGAGAGCCTGCTCGAGGCTGCCCGCATCGGCCAACGGTTCGGCGGGCAGCATCGATGCGGGGGCCATACCCAAGTCTCCCGCCGGATCGCTCTCGCCGCCCGCGGCCGGCTCCCGCGGCGCGGCCGGCTCCCGCGGCGCGGCCGTCAGCTCCCCACCACCGTCCCGGGCGCCGCGCGCGGACCCGTTCCGACCAGGCGTGACGTGATCCTCACCAACCGGGTCTGTCTTGGCCCGGCCTGCCTCGGCTGGGTCCGGGTCCGGGTGGGGATTGCCGGCCGCGGTCATGCGCTCGGTCGCAAGCACGTCGGCAATCGGCTCGTCCTCAACCGGGACCGTCTCGCCGCCCCGGTCGACGCCCGACGGGCCCTGCTGCCGGGAACGCCGCTGCGCGGCAGCCCCCGTCCTGGCACGCCCGTCCTTACTCCCAAGCTGGATGATCCGCGCTTCGCTCACACCAGTGACCGCCTTTTCACCAGACCTGCCCCGCGCCCGCGGGCTGCCAGGGTTCCTCAGCCGTTGAGATGCGCCTGCCGAGCCAGACCGAAAAAACATGACCATGCGACCGTCGCCCACCCGGACCCTGGCGGCCACCGTCCCCGGCAGCCGACGTCGCCCGCCGCACGGCTACCGCCGCGGGCGGCTCCGGGTCACGACGTCCCGACAAGCCTGCGCCGCGCCAGTACGCCCAACAAGCCGCGTTCGACCCGGATAACAGTCTCACGGTCGATCGCGAAACGCATCGGGCGATCTCGTACAAAGTCGTCGAATGTCTCCAGCGTCGTGAATCTCGGGACATAGCCGAATACCTGCTTCAAACGGGTCGTATCGACAGCACGGCCGTGCGCGAGGAAGCCGAGCTGCTCCGCGGAGAAGTCCAGCAGCCGGGACCGGCGAACCAGGTTTCCCAGCGTCACCACGGCGGGTGACGGCACCGGCAGCGGCGCCCGCCCCGCGCGCCGTACCGCTTGGGACAGCAGGAGGACGCCGTCCCCCGCCACGTTGAACGTGCCGGGATGATCCTCGATCGCGGCCCTCGTCAGCACACCGAGCGCGTCCTCACTGTGCAACAGCTGCAGGCGCGGGTCAAACCCGAGCACCGTCGGGACAACCGGTAGCTCGAGGTAACGGGTCAACGGGCTGTCAATTCCGGGGCCGACGATGTTCGTGAAACGCAGCACGCTGACAGTGACATCCGGCCGGCGCCGGCTGAAGCCTCGGACGTATCCCTCCACCTCGAAGGCGTCCTTGCTATAACCACCGCGGGGAAGAGCACGCGGTTCCATTTCTTCCGTGAACAAAGCCGGATCCCGGGGCGACGATCCGTAAATTGTGGTAGTGGACTTGACGATCACCTTTGTAACGCTCGGCGCCTTCTGGCAGGCCGCAAGCAGCTGCATGGTGCCGATGACGTTGATTTCCTTCATCGCGCTCCGGCCCCCGGCACCGAGCGGAGTCGCGATGACATTCAGATGCAGCACGGTGTCGACCGCGGCGGCGCCGATGACCTTCGCGATCAACGGATTACGGATGTCCGCGCGGACAAACTGCGTACACCCGAGATCGCCATGCGGTGGTATGGTATCCACCCCGATCACATTCTCGATCTCCGGATCAGCCGCAAAGACACTCGCGACCTGCGCGCCGAGGGGTCGGGAAACACCGGTGACAAGCACACAACGCGGTCGCATTCTGGTCGCCCCCTGCCCGATCCCGACGTCATGTTACGCCCTGGGGTTGTCCATACGGCAACGCGCCGTGGTCCGTGGCGTGGCGTCCCATTAGCCGACGTTAGCCCGCGTTAGCGGACGCAATGTGACCTGACACCACGCCCAGCCGGCCCCGAACACCGCCAATCGATCACCGGGTGAAATCAGATATAAGCAGAACGCGAGAGTGGCTCCGCGGACACCACCGATCGTGAACGCTGTTCGCGAGGGCCATGAGCGATCACAATCGCGGCGCGGCGACGCACGCGCAAAACATCCACCGCCCGCCCGCAGTTAACAGCGATCATAACGCGGCGTAGTGAATCCTCGCAGACCGCAAGATGACCGACCGCAACCTCACCATAGGTATGGGTGAATCGCAGCGTCAGGGTACGTTCTGCTATGCGCACCTCAACCGGATCGCCGAGGATGATGCCCGCGGCCTCGAGATCCGTGCGAGTGATGTTCAGAGCGAGGTTACCGAAATGATCGATGTCGACGACCTCGCCATGGATGTGGTCCTCATCCACCGAACAGGCGCGTGGCCGCAGCTGGACCACGCAGGCGGGATCCAGCCTCGGCCCCACGTCCTCCAGCGGCAGCCCGACCGCCAGCCGCGCGGCGACCGGGGCGTAGACGTCCCGGCCGCGGAACACCGCGGTCGGCATCGGCAGCCACAGTTCCCGGTTGGCGATCTCGTGGACCTCGACAACACCGCCCAGCATCTCCCAGGCGAGCGAAGCCAGCCCATTGTCAGGCGCGACAATGATCGACCCGTCCGCGGTGCGCACCGCTATCCCGCGGACGTACCGGCCGTCGGTACCGAGTGGTTCGACCAGGGCGAGGTGTATCCCCCTGGGCAGGTAGCCGACGGCCCCCGCCAGCATTACCGCACCGTGCTCGACATCCTGCGGGAGTACCGCGTGAGAAATATCGATCACCCGCGCGTCCGGGGCGTGCCTGGCGATCACCCCGTGACACACACCCACGCAGGCGTCGTCCAGCCCGTAATCCGACAGAAAACTGATCCACAAACCCGCCATACGATCCCCTGTGCCGAGGCTGGCTCCGTTGCCATCCGTCACATGCGAGCTTCCCACAAGACTTGGCAGCCGGCAGTCGAGGACCTACCGCCGAAACCGGACTGTTACACAGCACTCCGCCCGAACCGCTGGAATTCAACGTGTCAGTTTTCCACCCCGGGCATGCGGAACAGTGCGGCAGCCAGGAGAAGAAATTGCGTACCGCAAAGTAGCAGCGCGACTACTTTTTGTTACGACGCTGAACGCGCGTGCGCTTGAGGAGCTTACGGTGCTTCTTCTTGGCCATACGCTTACGACGCTTCTTGATAACCGAACCCACGAACCCGACCGATCTGTTTGAGGAAAGCCGAACGAACTGTCGGCTGAGCCTACCCGCTCCCAGGCCCGTGCCGGCCGCGTCGCCCCCGGAGTGGCTCGGCTCCCGGGGCCTCCGATGGAGCGCCGGGGACCCACAACCGCACCCCCATCGGGCGCTGGGCACCCGCCGGACCTGGCCATCCGGACCACCGGGGCCAGACGAGCTGTATCGGTGTCGCCGAGAACGCGGCCAGGGGGCGCCTGGACACGGCGAGCCGGACAGACGACGTCCAAAACACGCCCTAACCGGAGGCGAGCGCGCAGGACCGGTCCCGGGCCGCCTCGATCGCGGCCAGCAACGCCGCTCTGACCCCGTGCTTCTCCAGCTCCCGGATAGCATTGATCGTTGTCCCGCCCGGGGAGGTCACAGCCTCCCGTAACATCACCGGATGCTCGCCGGAATCGCGCAGCATCACAGCGGCCCCCACCGCGGTCTGCACCAGCAGCTGAGCCGCGACCGCCCGCGGGATACCCAGCAGGATTCCCGCATCGATCATCGATTCGACGAGGTAGAAGAAGTAGGCCGGGCCGCTGCCGGACAACGCCGTCACCGCGTCCTGCTGTGCCTCGGGCACGCGGACGACCTTCCCGACCGGCGCCAGCAGATCCTCGGTACGCCGCAGGTGGTCCTCGCTGGCATGGACGCCCGCCGAGATCACTGACATCGCCTCGTCCACGAGGACCGGCGTGTTCGTCATCACCCGCACGACCGGTGTCCCCGCGGCGAGCCGCTGCTCCAGGTAGGTGGTGGTGATACCAGCCGCCACCGAGACAACCAGGTGCTCCGGGGTGACAACGGCCGCGATCTCATCGACCAGAGCGGTCATGTCCTGCGGCTTGACCGTGAGTATCAGCACGCTCGCCCGAGCGGCCGCGATCGGATTCGACAACGCCTGGACCCCGTGGCGGGCGGACAGCTCCTCGGCGCGCTCGGAGCGGCGCGCGGTCACAAAAAGATCATCGGGATCATGGCCAGAGCGGATCATACCGGACAACAGCGCCTCGCCCAGCTTGCCGGCACCGAGAATCGCGACCGTCATGAACATCCCTCCACTGGAACCGACCGCACGGCGCCGCTCCTATCGGGATGACCGCAGCGCCCGCAGGAAGAACAGCAGATTGGCCGGGCGCTCGGCAAGCCGCCGCATCAGGTAGGCGTACCACTCCCGCCCACACGGTACGTAGACCCGGACCACCTCACCCGCTCCGGCAAGGCGTCGCTGCTCGCCCGGCCGGACACCGAAGAGCATTTGATATTCGAACGGCCGGGGGCGGGGGCCACCCGGATCCGGCTCTACCAGGCCGGCCGTGCCCCCAGCAACAGCCCCAGCAACAGCTCTGGCCAGTCGACCGGCCAGCTCGACCAACGCAGGATCATGGGTGGCGACCATGGGGTAGCCCCGCCCAGCCATCAGGATCGCCAGACACCGCGCGTAGGAGGCGGCCACCTCGGTCTGGCGGGTGAAGGCCACCGACGACGGCTCGGCATAAGCGCCCTTGCACAGGCGGACCCGGCCACCGGCGACAGCAAGATCACGACAGTCCGCCTCGGTGCGGCGCAGGTACGCCTGGACGACGCTGCCCGTCTCGTCGAACTCCCGGCGCAGCTCGGCCACTGTGGTCAGGACCGCGTCGGTTGTGGTGTGGTCCTCCATGTCCACGGTGACGCAGGTGCCCGCGTCCCGAGCTGCCTGGCACACCCCGAACGCGAGCTCGCGGGCAAGCGGCGCGTCGAACGCCTGGCCAAACGAAGAGAGTTTGAGTGACACCTCCGTGGCCGGGGTGAGACCCGCGTCGGCAAGCGCCCGCAACAGGTCACAATAGGTCATGGCGGACTCGTACGCCCGCTGCCGGTCGATCGCGTCCTCACCGAGAACATCCAGGGACACCCGCAGGCCGGCCTCACACAACCGGCCCGCGACACCGACCCCCGCGGAAACGTCCTCACCCGCGACGAAGCGGTTGACCACACCGCGGGTGACCGGGCTCGTCGACACGAACCGCCGGACCCGATGATCGCTCGATGCGGCCAGCACCGCTGTTCGCAACATCGCGGTACGCAGCACCCTTCCAGCCTCCCCCCGCGGACCGTGGCCAGACCGCTGACGCGCGGCAGCAGCCCGGGAAAGGATTCTCCCCGCTCGCGGCAACCTGCCCTCGCCCGGTCCGCTGTCAGGCGAGGCGGGCGACGACCAGCACCGTGCGAAACGGCTCAGTGATCATACCGTCCGGGAACGCCTCCAGCAGCGACCTCCGCTCAGCGGCCAGAAAGTCCTCCAGGCGATCCCCGATCGCCTGGACGTACGACTTCGAGCGGAGCCACAGCTCATACGCGTCCAGCGCAAGCGTCCGGCTCCACCGGTCAGACACCGTCACGACTTCGGCGAACAGACCCGTCCACCGCAGTTCATCCGCCCACGGGCGGAGCCGGTAATCCCGCTGGTAGCCCGGGCTCATCGCCTCCAACCGCCGCTGCTGGCGTTCGCACCAGCGAAGATCCGCACCGTCGACGTCATTCCACCAGACGGCGAGCGCACCGCCGGGCCGCAGCACCCGGGCGGCCTCGGCCGCGGCCACCGGCACCCGGACCCAATGCCATGCCTGCGCATAGCAGACGAGGTCCGCCACAGTGCCGGTGAACGGAAGAGCCTCACCATCAGCGCGTACCGCGCCCAGTCCGGACGTGCGTTCGCGCAGGCGCCCGAGCATCACCGCACTGTGGTCCACCGGGATCACCCGAGCGCCGCGGGCCAGCAGCTGACGGGTCGCGATGCCGGTTCCCGCGCCGACCTCCACGATGTCGGCATCCGCGAGCCCGCGCCCGGCCAGCCACTCCAGATCCGCGAACAACCGATCCGGATAGGACGGCCGCGCGGCGTCATAGGCGTCCACCAACGGATCGAACAGCGACCTGGTGCCCACCAGAGCATCGTGTCATCATCGCGGAACGCCGTGAAGGACATCCGCGTCCGCAGCGTCGATCGCCAGTCGATCGCCGGTCGATCGCGGCGAGCCCCGCTGCTCGCGGAGCTGGATCAGCGCTCAATCAACGCGGGTGGCTGCTCGCTGTCGCGGGCGCGGCGGCGAGATTGAGCCGGGTGAACGCCAGCGCCTCAGCGAGATCCGCCTCCCGCTGGGCCCGGGACTCCGCTCGCCTCGTATTGATCTCTACGACCACGGTGCCGTCGAATCCCCGCGCCGCCAGCCTCTCCAACAGGTCAGCGCAAGGCTGGTTGCCGCGTCCGGGCACGAGGTGCTCGTCCTTGGCCAGCCCGCTGCCGTCGGCCATGTGGACGTGGACGAGCCGTTCGCCCAGCTCGTCCGCCATGGCCAATGCATCGGAACGCGAAACGCTGGTATGCGACAGGTCCAGAGTGACATGCCGGTAGTCATCACCCAGCGGCGACCAGTCCGGAGCGTACGCGGAAATCTCCCGCCCGCGCGCGCGCAGCGGAAACATGTTCTCGACCGCGAAGCGGACGGCTGTCTCGTCCGCCATCCTTTCGATGCCCTCGACAAAATCGCGGGCATAGTCACGCTGCCAGCGAAACGGCGGGTGGACGACGATGGTCGGCGCCCGCAGTGTCTCGGCGACCGAACGGGCCCGCTGTAGCTTCGCCCAGGGCTCAGCTCCCCATACGCGCTGGGTCAGCAACAGGCATGGGGCATGAACAGCGAGAATCGGAATACCGTGGTAATCGACAAGCCGCCGCAGAGCCTCCGGATCCTGGCTTACCGGGTCCGTCCACACCATGATTTCGACACCGTCGTAGCCGAGCCGCGCGGCCATCTCGAAGGCGGCCGCCGTCGATTCGGGGTACGTCGACGCGGTCGACAGCGCAATCTTCGCCGAAGGCACCCTGGCGGTGATCCGGTCAGCGCGGCGGGGAGCAATCACGGTCGGGTATGCGGTGCCGCGGGAAGATACGGCGAAACCTCGCGCCGGTCCTTGCGGGCGCCGCATACCGCCGCCTGCGGCCTCGGCGCCCCCGAGCCGCGGCGCTGGGGTTGACGCCTCGGGCATCCTTCCAGAGTAGGGTGTGCCCGCTCGATCTTCACTGCCACCTCACGTGCCGTCATCGGGTCTCCGGGACCCCGCGGGGATCCACCAACCCCCGCGGCGGCTCACCACCGTCCGAGAAATGAACATCCGGACACCATTGCGGTACTCGGCCCCACGTACCCAGGCAGCACGCGCGGATCCGGGCCGCCGGCCGTCAGCATCCGCCCTCAGCACCGGCTCTCGGGTCAGGCGGACGTCAACCAGTCCAGCCTACGCAGAATGACGCCTTCACGAAGCGCCCACGGACAGATCTCCACCTCGCTCAGGTTGAGCAGGTCGAGGGCCTCGGCGGCCACCACGGACCCCGCGACGAGCTGGCCCGCGCGATCAGCCGACACCCCCGGCAGGCTGCAGCGTTCAGCCGCGGACATCTTACACAGGCGGGTGGATATCTCACGCAGCGTATCCTGGCGCAAGACTCTGCGCACGTACGGGCCGCGGCTGTACGGCTCGGCACCGCCGATACGAGCCAGCGACCGGAAGGTCTTCGACGTCGCCACCGCCCGGGTGGGCTCGCCGACCACATACAGGTTCGAGACCACCGGCGCAATATGTGCCCGGACATACCGGCGCAGCGCCGCGACCTCCGAGCGCTTGGGCGGGTCGTTGGCCAACCAGTCACGGGTGAGCCGGCTCGCCCCCAACGGCAGGGATGACACCACGTCGGGATCCTCGTGCATCCCGGCCGCGATCTCCAGTGAGCCACCGCCGATGTCGAGCGCGAGCAGCCGCCCGGCGCTCCAGCCGAACCAGCGCCGCACCGCCAGGAAGGTCAGGCGCGCCTCATCCGGGCCGGGCAGGACCGCGAGCGCGATACCGCTGGCCGTCCGCAGTCTGGCCAGGACCTCCTCGCTGTTGGTAGCGTCACGCAGAGCAGACGTGGCGAACGCCACAAGGTCGTCCACACCGAGGTCGTCGGCACGGCCACGCATCTGGATGATGCATTCCGTCAGGGTCTGCTCGCCCTCGGCAGACAGCACGCCGCCGTCATCGAGGAGCTCGACCAGCCGCAGCGGAACCTTCACGCTGGCCGCCGGCAGCGGCTGGCCACCGACATGGGCGTCAACCACCAGCAGATGCACGGTGTTCGACCCGATGTCGATCACACCGAGGCGCATCCGACCGGCCGACACGCGCTGCACGGACACCTGACCGTCAGCCTGGCTCAGCCCTTCTGGACGGGCTCCGCCCGCTGTCACCGCATCCCGGGCAGTGGCCTGCCGGCTCACCGCGTTCGGATCAGCCGCCGGCTGATCACCGATGGCCGGCCTCACCGACACAGCACACATCCACCCGCTGTGACAACCAACCGTCCGCGCTGTGCTGGCCGCAACAGCTTCACCACGCTCGCATCCACTCCTGGTCAGTCGTCCGGCCACCGCACGCCGCACCGAAGATCTTGGACGTGCCCCGCCCCAACCAAGATACGGCAATGATCAGGGTTCGAACTTGTAACCCAGGCCTCGGACGGTCACCAGATGGCGCGGGTTGCCCGGCTCATCTTCGATCTTCGTACGCAGCCGCTTGACATGGACGTCAAGGGTCTTGGTGTCCCCGACGTAGTCCGACCCCCAGACACGGTCGATCAGCTGGCCGCGGGTGAGTACCCGGCCCGCGTTGCGCAGGAACATCTCCAGCAGCTCGAACTCCTTCAGCGGCAGCGGGACAGCGGTGCCGTCGACAGTGACCACATGGCGTTCGACGTCCATCCGGACCGGGCCGGCCTCCAGCGTGGCGGTGACGCGCTCCTCGGCCTCGCCGCGGCGGCGCAGCACCGCGCGGATACGGGCGACCAGCTCACGGGCGGAGAACGGTTTGGTGACGTAGTCGTCGGCACCCAGTTCCAGGCCGACAACCTTGTCGATCTCGCTGTCACGAGCCGTAAGCATGATCACAGGCACCGCCGACTGCTGACGCAACGCCCGGCAGACCTCGGTTCCGGACAACCCGGGCAGCATCAGGTCCAGCAGGACGAGATCAGCGCCGTGCCGCTCGAACTCGGCCAGCGCGGCCGGCCCGTCCGTGGCGACCGCGACCTCGAACCCCTCCCGTTCAAGCATGAACGACAACGCGTCCGAGAACGACTCCTCGTCTTCCACGACCAGAAGGCGGGTCACCCTTCACGCTCCTTTGTCATCGCTGTCGTTGCCACGCTCAACATCGGGATCAGCATCGACGCAGGCCCGCAACAGCGGCAATCTGATCGTGAAAGTCGAGCCGGCGCCTTCGGAACTCCACACACTGACGTTTCCCCCATGGTTCGTCGCGACGTGCTTGACGATCGCAAGCCCGAGCCCCGTGCCGCCTGTCTGGCGGGAACGCGCCGGGTCGGCACGGTAGAAGCGTTCGAACACCCGCTCCAGGTCCCGCTCGGCGATACCGATGCCCTCGTCGGCGACAGACAGCTCAACCGTGTCGCCTGCCCGGCGGACCCCGACGACCACCCGGGTGCCCGTCGGCGAGTAGCTGACGGCGTTGTCGAGCAGATTCGCCAACGCGGTCGCGAGCTGGCCCTCGTCGCCGCTGACAGCGAAATCGCTGTCGCCGATCACAGCAATAGTGATCTCACGGGCCGAAGCCGTCAGCCGGGTGCGGTCCAACGCCTCGGCCAGCACCGCCGACACCCGCACCGGTCGTGGATCGGGCATCGGATCCGCACCCTGCAGACGGGAAAGATCGATAATCTCTTGGACGAGCCGCGCGAGCCGGGAGGACTCACGCGTCATCCGGGAGGCGAAACGCCGGACCGCGACCGGGTCGTCGCTGGCGACGGCGACCGCTTCGGCGAGCACATGCAGCGCGCCGACCGGGGTCTTGAGCTCATGGCTGACATTGGCCACGAAGTCCCGGCGGACCGCCTCCACCCGGCGCGCCTCGGTGACGTCGTCAAGGATCACAGCCACATGGCCGTCCGAGCCGAGCCGCAGGGTGCGGGCCCGCACGGCGAACGCCTCCTGATCAGGACGCGGGCGGGTCAACGGCGGCTCCGGGCGCGGCGGCAGACCGAGCTGCCGGTCGCGGTCGACGCCGTCCGCGCGGGTCTGTCCGGCCAGGTCACCCAGTTCGTCGAGAGCCAGCCGGCCAGCATCGATCACGCCCATGGTCTGGGCCGCCGGGTTGGCGAGCACCACGACGTCGTCCGCGTCCAGCACGACCAGCCCGGATGGCAGCCCGTCAACGAGCCGCCTGATGAGCCGTGACGGCAGTGTTGGCTGCGCGGCCGGCACGTCGGGCAAGGTCACGTCAGGCAAGGCCGAGCCGGACGGGGTCTCGTCGGGCAGGGCCGCGGGCCGCTCCGGAGCGGGGCGCGCCGCCGGGCCGGATGAATTCGGGCGAAGCGCAAACCCAGGTCTTCGCTCACCCACACCGTCACCCACGGGCCGAATCGTAGGTGCCCAGCCGTAGCCTGCGCGTGCATCAAGCCAACCAGAGCCGATCGTCGCCAGGAGTTCATCCGCCTCATGCGATTCGTTCACCAAGGGGCGAGCGCCACGGACCATCGTTTGATCACGGTAAGGTGGCGCAACGGTCGGGACCATGCGTTGTCCGGGAAGCCACCGCCGCCTCGCGGTACCTCACGGCATGTTCGAGGCCGCGGGCGGTGGCAGCCTTCCGGAGCGCCGATGTCGACCCGTGGCGCCGGGAGGGCGGGTATGTGGTAATTGCCACGAAACCCGTCTCCGCTGTGATCAAATGGGCCGACAACCGCCGCGAACCCGAAGGAGCCGTCCGTGCGGGACGCCTTCCACGACGATCTCGAGAGCATCAACTCGTCCCTCGTCGAGATGACCAACCTGGTCGCCTCCGCAATGGCACGAGCCACAACGGCACTTCTCGACGCTGATCTCCAGCTTGCCGAAGGCGTGATCACCGCCGACGAAACTGTAGATCTTCTCCGTAACGAGATCGAAGAAAGATCCTTCGAAATAATGGCGCGGCAACAGCCAGTTGCCACCGATCTAAGAACCATGGTCACGACGCTGCGGATCGTCGCTGACCTCGAGCGCATGGGTGATCTTGCGCTGCACGTGGCCAAGGTGGCCCGACGGCGCTATCCCGGGCGCGCCATCCCGCCGGAGCTGCACTCGACCATCCTGGAGATGGGTCAGGTGGCGCAGCGGATCGTGGCCAAGGCAGGGTCGGTCATCGCAAGCCACGATGCCGCTCTCGCCAAGGAGCTGGAGAGCGATGACGACTCGATGGACGCCCTGCATCGCAAGCTCTTCCACGTGCTGCTGGAAACCGAATGGACCTACGGTATGGAAGCGGCGATCGACATCACGCTGTGTGGTCGTTTTTACGAACGCTACGCCGACCATGCGGTATCGGTCGCCCACCGAGTGATCTATCTGGTGACCGGTCACAAGCCCTGACACCCCTGGGACAGGCTGCCAGGCTCGGGATCTCGGGAACGCGGGAACGCGGGAACGCGCCCGGCAGCTGTACCGCCCTGTTGTTTCTGGGCGGCTGTGGCCACAGGAGACGCGGCATCATGGGGCTGGGGCACGCGCCCCAGCCCCATTTCTTGATCAACTCCCCTATTGCCGGGCGCTCTTGCCCTGTGCGGCCACGGCGGCGGCGGCCGTCGCCGCGGCCGCCGGGTCGAGATACGCCGAGCTCACGACCCGTAGATCGTTGTCCAGTTCGTAGCGCAACGGAATGCCGGTGGGGATGTTCATGCCGGCGATGTCGGCGTCGCTGATCGCGTCCAAGTGCTTGACCAGCGCACGCAGGGAGTTGCCGTGGGCCGCGACCAGCACGGTCTGCCCAGCCCGCAGATCAGGCACGATGGCGTCGTACCAGTACGGCAGCATCCGCACAACGACGTCACGCAGACACTCGGTTGCCGGTATCGCGTCTGGCGGCAGGCCCGCGTACCGCTCATCCACTCCGCTGGCCTGGTCGGGCCCGATCGGTGGTGGTGGCGTGTCGTAGGAACGGCGCCAGAGCATGAACTGCTCCTCGCCGTACTTCTCGAGCGTCTCAGCCTTGTTGAGACCTTGTAGGCCCCCGTAATGGCGCTCATTGAGACGCCATGAACGACGGACCGGGATCCAGGTGCGCCCGGCGGCATCCAAGGCGATCCAGGCGGTACGGATCGCGCGTACCAGCAGCGAGGTGTGTACCACGCTGGGCAGGAGGTCGGCGTCACGCAGAAGCTCGCCGCCGCGGGTCGCCTCCTTGACGCCCTTGTCGGAAAGATCTACATCCACCCAGCCGGTGAACAGATTCTCACGGTTCCACGTGCTCTCGCCGTGGCGGAGCAGGACGAGCGTCGGCATACGGTCGATCCTGCCGCAACATGGGCGCCACAGGTGGCCAGATCGATGCGGCGCGCTCATGCGGGCACGCCGCCCAGTCAGGACGCCCTGACAACGCGGTCCCTTTGCCGATCCATGCTGGGTCCACCCGCTCCCGGCCTGTCCGCGCCCGCGCCCGCGCCCGCGCGGACAGGAAACCCCCGAGCGTTTCCGCCAGCTCAGCCACAGGGCTGACACGCTGACGGGTCGTCGGGACCAGCGACGACGCTCGGGGGTCTGGTGCCTGTCTGGTTCTCGCCGGTGCCGGTGCCCGCAGGTCACCCGGCCGGATGAGGACCACGAGACCGGCTAGCGGACAGTCACCTCACGAGTCCGTTTATCACACAAAACTGGACCACCTCCCTTCCCGTGTACCGACAACGCTACGTTCACCCGGGCGTGCTCAGCAACCGCTTTTTCGACCACGGCGGCCAGCCCACCCGGAACGAGCGCCAATGTCTGGGTGCCCGGATCTGGTGTCAGATCTGGGTGCCGAGCCCGCATGCCCAAGGAGCCATGGGAGCGCCCGGCAACAGGGGCGTGGGTCAGGCAACGGCGTCCGGATGGATGGATGGATCGGGAGGCGACGCCCGGACGGCGCGAGCCGGACAGTCCTGTTGCCGTGCGCTCTGAACCGCGTCGCCTTCGGCCGACTGGGTTCGGTCCGCCAGCTACACTTGGCCCATGGCGGTGGATGTCGAGGATGGGCCGCGAAGTGGCTGGCAGACGCAGCTGCGGTCGCGCGGCTACCGCCTCACTCCGCAACGCCAACTCGTCCTGGAAGCGGTTGCCCGGCTTGGCCATGCCACTCCGGAAGAGATCGTCACAGAGGTCCACCGCACCGCGGGTGGGGTCAACATCTCGACAGTCTACCGAACGCTGGAACTTCTCGAGAAACTGAAGCTCGTCTCCCATGCCCACCTCAGGCACGGTGCGCCGACCTATCACGCCGCTGGCGCCGAAGACCACGTCCACCTCGTCTGCGGAGCATGCGGAGCCGTCCAGGAGGTCTCCCCGAACGTGTTGTCCGACCTGGTCATCGAACTGCGGGAGCGGCTCGGTTTCACCGTGGACGTCAACCACGTAGCGCTCACCGGCCGCTGTGTGGACTGCGCGGGCCCGCATGCCGGTTGAACGGTCCATGGCCACCGAAGCGTCTATGGCCACCGGCCCCACCGGGGTGCCCGTGACCGGCGCTGAGTCCCAGGCGTCGGACAAGTTGGATAACAACATCCATTATCGTTCTCCGCTGCTGGACATGACCGGCGCCGTACCCGCCACCGGACCCGATCTCGGGGTGGCTGACCATTACGGGGACCCCCTGCGCGAACAGCGCAAGGCCGCGTCCGGCGCGGCCGTCGTCGACCGCTCGCACCGCGGGGTCGTCGGCATTACCGGTTCGGACCGCCTTTCCTGGCTGCACAGCATCACCTCCCAACATCTCGGCACGCTGCCGGCGATGCGGGGCAGTGAGGCGTTGGTACTGTCTCCGCACGGCCACGTCGAACATCATCTGATGATCGCGGATGACGGTACGGCCACCTGGCTGGATGTGGAACCAGGTACCACCGACCAGCTGCTGGCCTACCTGGCATCGATGCGGTTCCTGCTGCGGGTCGAGCCGGTGGACAGCACCGGTGATCGAGCCGTCCTTTCGGTGATCGGTCCGGCCGCGGTGGCTGCCGTCACCGACGCCCTCGGTCCGCTCGACCGCTCGCTTCCCTGTCCTGGCGACGGGCCCGCCACCAGGACAGGGCTTACCGAGTACGACGGTGACCGGCTGGCCCAGGGACCGTATCCGCTGGCCGCGACCCATCATCGGGATCCGGGAGCCTCGGTCGGGACGCTTGTCCGGGCGATGCCCCACGGCGTCGACCTGCTGATTCCTCGACCGGAGCTGACCGCGACAGTCGACCGGTTGCGGTCGGCCGGAGTGACGCCAGCCGGCATCGCCGCGTTCGAGGCGCTGCGGGTCGCCGACCGTCGGCCTCGGCTGGGCGTCGACACCGACCACCGGACGATCCCGCACGAGGTCGGCTGGCTGTCCACCGCCGTCCACCTCGACAAGGGCTGCTACCGGGGTCAGGAGACCGTCGCCCGCGTGCACAACCTGGGACGTCCGCCGCGCCGTATGGTGCTGCTCCACCTCGACGGCACCACGGTCACCCAGGGCGCGCAGGTGAGCGCCGCTGGCCGGACGGTGGGGTTCGTCGGCACGTCGGCCATGCACGGGGAGCTCGGCCCGATCGCGCTGGCCATCCTCAAACGCGGCGTCGCCGACGACGCGGTCCTCGTGGTCAACGACCCAGCGGCTGGCCGCGTCGCCGCGTCCATCGACCCGGCCAGCGGGCCACAGCAGCCAGCGCGCCCGGCAGGCCGGCTTACTGGCTAAAAGGCTCCGGCAAGCAGGCCTCCGGCGGGAAAACGGTGCCGAGGTGTGTTCAGACCGGCCGGGCCGCGAGAAGATGATCAGCCTCGCGCGCCTGCGGGTCGGCGGCATACCGGCGCAGACGTCGGCGCACATCCTCTACTCGCCGTCCGTTACGCTGCGACCGGGTGGCCTCCAGCAGGGGCACGACCTCGCGGATCAGCGAGCATCCCTGATCAAGGTTACCCAGATCGATCTGGACAGCCGCGTGGCGTAACAAGTAAGTGGCGTGGTCGCGGGCATGGATGGCCGGGTGTATCGCCAGGGCTTGGGTCAGCCACCGATCGGCCTGACGCAGCCGGCCGAGGTCGATGTAACAGATTCCGATCTGGGCGGCATACGACCCCTCGTCGAAGATGCTCGCCCAGGCCGGGTCCTGTGGGGTGGCTCGTTCGAAAGCGGCCTCACACCGGACGAGCGCGCGGAAGCACTCCACCGGCTCCCCCAGCGCCGCATATGCCCGCGCCAGCCTCATCTGGAACATCGCGCCCGCGCGTCCGCTGATACCACCGCTGCTGGCAAGGGATGTGTTCGCCAGTTCAACAGCTTCCCGCGGACGGTCGAAGTCAACGCACTGCAGCGCCATGTTCTTCATGATGTTCGCACCGACCAAACGGTCCCCAGCGGCATGCGCCGCATGCAGGGCCGTGATCCAGTAACGCTGGGCGCTGGTGTGATACCCAGCGTCGAACGACGCCCAGCCCGCGACCCGAGCAAGCTCAGCGGCCAGCAGCTGGAGCCTTCCCCCGATCTTCTCCGTGTAGGAGCCCCGGGCGAGCAGCTCAGTGACCACACCCAGCTCAGCATCCACCAACCGCCGGACGCTCTCGCCACCAAGTCGATCATCCATCAGGCGTAACCCGGGGATGTTGTGCTCAATGCGATTGACGATCTGGGCGTCCACCTGTCTGCCACCCAGCGCCGCGGCGAGCCGGGCGGGCTCGAGGTTCAGCCACTCGCCGGCCAGGGCAGCCACACCGGCCCCCGTGATGGTCAAAAATCCACGACGATCCGTGAGGGCGTCTTCAACCACATCGATCATGGAAGTCACGCTGCCCGCGCCACTCCAGGGGTAGTCGGTGCGCACAACATCACCGGTCGGCAGCCACGCGGGCCATGGATGGGACTCCACCTTCTCCGACGAGACACCAAGCTCGGCGGCAAGAGCGAGCTGCGAGACCCGGTCGGGTACCACGCCGCGATGCTCCCAGCGCCAGACCTTCTGGCGTTCCGCCGCCATGTTGGCCACTCCCAGGTCGCGCGCGCGACGCGCCACCACCCGGGCCAGCCTCTGGTAAGACCAGCCACGCTGCGCTCGGACGAACGCGAGCGGGTGGGCGCAGACACCAGCGCTGTCAGTCAACATCATCCGCTTCCTTCGAGTCGCAATTGGTGAGCGATTAACAACTCTAGGTGAATGACCCCCCTTTCGTACAGTGACCAAGCCGGTGCTGTGAGCGCAAAGGTGTCGCCAAGAGCCAACAAATCGTTCGTAAGAACATCTATTGCACGGCAATCGCACAATGCACACACATAAATCGCCTAAAGTAGTCGATAGCAACATCTATCACCCAATTGCTTGCTGTCAAGCAAGCAATCAAAGAGATCGTACCGTCACTCCCCGACAACAACAAAGGGTGGACCACGGCGAGATCACACACAGAGTATTCGGCTACTCGCCGAACGCAGATACATGCCGGATCGCCAGCAGCCCAACGCACGCGGCTGAACTCGAGCAATCAGGGCGTGAACTGACCCGTTTCCACGGTCAGGACGGCAGCAGCCGCCCGTCCTCGCCAAAAAAGATCAACGAGTCGAACGGGGCGTCAAGCGTCACCAGGCCAACAGGATTCGGATGATCGACATTAACACGGACGGTGAGCATCCCGGCCTCGGTCCGGACGTAGACCGACCGGTCCGCGCCGAGACGCTCGACCACCACCACCTCGCCGCTGATCTGAAAGGTGTCACCCGGGCCACCGGCGTGACCGGCGCGCTCCCCGGCCGCGCCGGGCCCGGCCAGGCGCAGCCGCTCCGGCCGAACCCCCACCGCGACCGAACCTGCCGGCGCGGGAACGGCAAAGCCCCTGCCGCGCAGCGTTGCGTCCGCCCAGCTGCCGTCACACACGTTCATCGGCGGAGCACCTACGAAGGTGGCGACGAAACGCGTGGCTGGCCGGTCGTAAATGTCGTCCGGGGTGCCGGCCTGCTCCAGCCGCCCATGGTTGAGCACGGCGACCCGATCACCAACCGCCATGGCTTCGGCCTGGTCATGAGTGACGAACAGCGCGGTCGACCCCAGGCCACGCAGGAGAGCGACGATCTCCACTCGCAGTTCGGCCCGCAGTTGCGCGTCCAGCCCCGACATGGGCTCGTCGAGCAGGACGACCTTCGCCCGGGTAGCCAGTGCCCGCCCGATGGCTACCCGTTGACGCTGGCCACCGGACATCCGCGCGGGTCGCCGGCCCGCCAGCTCACCGATGGTGAGCATCTCCAACGTTTCGCGGGCCCGCGCCCGGGCCGCCGACTTCGACATACCGCGCCCGTACCTCAGCGCCAGCACAAGATTGTCCAGCGCGGTCAGGTGCGGGTAGAGCGCGAAATGCTGGAACACCATGGAGACGTCGCGCTGGTGCGGTGCGACACCGAGCTGGCTGACACCGCCAAAACGCAGATCACCGGCGGTCGGCTGCTCAAGACCCGCACAGATGCGCAGGAGCGTGGACTTCCCGGACCCGGATGGCCCGAGCAGGGCCACGATCTCCCCCGGCAGCACCGACAAGCTCACAGCGTCAAGCGCGCGGACCGTGCCGAAGGTCCGGCTGACTCCGGCGATCTCGATGTGCACCCCGTTCGCCGGCCTGGCAGGGGTCACTACGGGATCACCCACGAGCCGCCCCGTGCCAGCGGTCGGCTCGACCAATGATCCGCTCATGGCCGCCTCCGCCGGGGCAGCCGCTGGAGCCGCTGGAGCCGCTGGCGAGCCGGCCACCGCGGAAGAGAGCGACGGCGGTGGATGCGAACGGTCATTGGGTGAGGTTCTCCGCCTGACTTTGCAACTCAGTCAACGTAGCCACCGGATCCGCCCCCATAATAATCTTCTGGACCGCATCCGACGCGAGTGTGGGCACTTCACCACCGCGTGCGCCGGCCCAGTACGGCGCCCGCACCAGCGAATCGACCATTGCGTTGAAGGGGACGAGCTGTGGGAACCGCTGGTAGAGCGGCACCAGCCGGTTGGCGGCCTCCACGTCGACCGGCAGATAGCTCACTGCCTCCACGCCGGCCGCGACAACGTCCGGAGCGAGCAACGACACCATCAGCTCAGTCGCCATCTCGTTCTGGCAACGATCGGTCGCGAGCACCACCAGACCATTGCCACCGGCCACCGGGTGCTGGGTGCCGCCCGGCAGGACGGGGATCGGCACCGCTCCGAGCGGAAAAGAACCCTTGCCCTGCTGCTCGAGTGCCCGCAGCCCCGGCACGACCGAGTTGATGCTCGCCCCGGTCATGGCGGTCTGCCTGCCGAAACCGAACCGGACCAGGGCATCGGTCGGTGTCTTCGACTGCGGCCCGTAGGTGCCGACCTTGGCCAGGAAACCGGCGGCGGCACGCGCGGCGTCAGTCGCGAAGTTCGGCCGGCCCTCGGCGTTCTGGATGTTCGCGCCCTTCGAGCCCGCGATGGTGTTGAGGAACCACTGGCCGAACTGATCCCCGGTTGGCAGGTCGATCGGTTGGACACCCGGCAGCGCGGCCTTTATCCGGTCAGCGGCGGCGATCACGCCGACGGTGTCCGTCAGGGACTTCGGATCCACGCCGGCCTTGGCCAGCATGTCGGAGTTGTAGAGCAGGACGGGTACGGACACCTGCTGCGGCACGGTGTACAGCTGCTTGCCGACCTTGCCCAGAACCGTGAAGCGCTGGTCGTAGGAGGCACGCAACAGACGCGGAGCCAGCTCCTGGGCGTCGAGCTGCTGGACGAACGTGGGCAACAGGTCGAACCCGGCCACCGCGAGGTCGGTGTTGCGCCCCGCCGCGGCGTCGGCGCTGATCTGCTGAACGATCTGGGTGTAGGTGGTCGCGGTTGAAGTGATCTCAACGGTCAGGCCGGGATGCGCCTTCTCCATGTACGCCTTACCGGATTTGGCGGTGTCGTTGAGCGGGCCGCTCACGGTCATCCGCAGCGTCTTGACCTTGGCGGCGCACTGGGCCGACGCCAAGGCTCCGTTGATGTCGTCGACGGCGGCGGTCGCGGGGCGGGCGGTCGGGCGGAGGCTGGGGCTGACCGACGGGTCGCCTGAACCACCCGCCCCGCACGCGGCGGCCATGAACATGACAGCGGCAAGGGCGAGCGGCGCGGCCATGCCGCTGCGCGTGCGGCCGGGGCTCCCAAGGGGTCTGGACGGACGGGTCCGGATCACGTGTCTTCCTCTCGGGCGCGCTCTCATCCCTCAGCACCGACACCGGTGCCAGTGATTCCAGCAGCCAGTCGCCGCTGAGCAAGGATGAACACGAAAAGTGTTGGCAGGCTTATAATCAGCGCCGCAGCCGACAGCTGGGCGAAATCGGGGAAACCGCCGCTGGCTGAAACCAGGTTCGCCAGGGCCAGCGGCGGGGTCGCGATACCCGGTGACCGTGCCACTAGCAGCGGCCAAAGATATTCGTTGAACGAAAGGAGAAAGCTGAAGGTCGCGACCGTGGCGATCGCCGGTGTCGACAGCGGTAGGACGATCGCGCGTAGTGTCCGCCACGTACCGAGACCGTCCATCCGGGCCGCTTCGAGTAAAGCCGGTGGAATCGTGATCATATACTGGCGAAGCAGGAAGATTCCCGCGGCATTCGTCATGAAGGGCAGCACCAGCCCGGCCCTGGTATCGGCCAGGCCGACAGCGGAGATTGTCACGTAGTTCGGTATGGCGGTGATCTGTGGCGGTACCAGCAAAGTCGCGAGAATGACCGCGAACAGCACCGCGCGGCCACGAAACCTGAGGCAACCGAGGGCGTAGGCGGCTGGTATCGCCGTAGCGAGCTGCAGGAACGTGATCGCGATGCTCACCCCGATTCCGGTCGCCAGCGCAGGCCCGAGGCCCGCCGCCTCGAACGCACGCGGGAAGGCCGCGAAGCCGACATCGGACGGAAGCGGGCTCGACGACAGACCAAGCACATTCTGCGGTGGACCGACCGCGGTACGCAGCATCCACCAGAACGGAAGGAAGGCGCCGCCGATCCCGACGGCGAGAAACGCCCAGCGCAGACCGGTTGAGACGATCCTTCCTGGCGAGATGGCCGGATGGGCGCGGCTCACCACAGACACGCCACTGGCGTTCACAGCGTCACCTCGCGAGCGACTCGGGCACGTGCCCATCGTCCGACGGCGGCGCCAATAACACCGAGTAGGACGACAGCGACCAGCAGCAACAACGCCAGCATGGAGGCATAGCCGATCCGGAACGATCCAGTAAATCCTGCCTTGTAAATGTAGTACACAATCGTCGTGCTGGAGCCCAACGGACCACCCTGTGTGAGGACCGCGACCGTCTCGAACGTCTGCAGCGTGAGAATCGTCGCAAACACCGCGACAAAAACCGTGGTAGGAGCCAGCAGCGGCAGCGTGATCCGGCGCAGCCGCGCCCAGCCGTGGATGCCGTCGACATCAGCGGCTTCGCGCACCGACACCGGTATCGTTGTGAGGCCCGCGAGATACACGACGAAGACGAAGCTCGCCAACCGCCAGCCGCCAACAAGCGCGACCACCGGTAATGCGGTGGATGTGTTCCCGAGCCAGTCGACCGGGGCGATTCCGAACCAGCCGGCCACCGTGTTCGCCAGCGCGTCCGGATTAGCTGAAAAAATGTAGGAGAAAACAACCGCCACCGCGACAAGATTGGCGCTCACCGGTAGAAACAACGCAAGCCGGATGAGTGAACGCCCACGGGCCACCCGGTCGGCCGCGAGTGCCAGGCCAAGGCCGATCACCACCGCTGGAACAACGGTGATCAGGCAGTAGGCCACGGTATTACGGACAGCCTGCGCAAGGTCTGGATCATGCAACGCGGCACGAAAGTTGGTGGTGCCGACCCAGCGGAAGCTCGGCCCGGTGAGAGTCTTGTCAGTGCCCGCGATGAACGCGGAGACCAACGCCGGCGCGATCGTGAACACACCGAGGCCGACGACGGCCGGCAGCAACAGCGCCGCCACTCGCCAGCCTGGACGCTGGAACACCGAGTTCATGGAGCCGCCGGCCGGACATAGCGCCAGACACGCGGCCGGGCACACCGCCGGGCACGCGGCCGGACCGCCCGCCGGCCGCGCCCGGCCGGACAGGACGGAGCTGTTCGGTACACGGTTCGGAATCTTGGCCGGTGACAGGGCATTTGTACACGACCTGGCCGTGTCGACACGGCGACCGCGTGAAAGACAGTCTCCGATCACCGTTCACGGCCGCGAGCAACAGCCGGCGGGCGCAGAACGACGCGCACCGAAAGTCACACGCCGAACGCTTGGAGTCCGATGCCGGCCCTTCGGCTTCCGCTCCGGCAATCGGGTGTGCCTCCTCAGCGCGATCCCTGTAAGAATGTCAATTGACCTGATGTCGATCTCCGGGGCCACAATGAGTGAGCGCAGCAGTTCCGGCTGGGGGCGCGTCGGCGACGACGGCACCGTGTACCTGCGGACACCCTCGGGTGAACGCCCTGTCGGTTCCTGGCGGGCTGGCAGCCCGGCGGAGGGCCTCGCGCACTTCGGGCGGCGCTATGACGACTTGGCGGCCGAGGTCGTGCTGCTCGAGCGGCGGCTCACCGTCCCCAGCGCCGAGCCGGCGGACCTCGCGTCGAGCGCGCGCCGGCTGCTGGCGTCCCTCGACACCGCCGCGGTCGTCGGCGATCTGGAGACCTTGGCCCGCCGGCTCGAGGCGGTGCTCACCGCGGTCGATGCGCGAAAGGCCGAGCGGGCTGCCGAGCGGGCCCGACGGACCGCCGCGGCGATCGAGGCGAAGGAAGCACTCGTCGCGGAAAGTCAACGCCTCGCCAGTGGTTCCGACTGGAAGGCCTCGGGCGAGCGGTTCCGCGCCATCGCCACCGAGTTCCGGGCGATCACCGGCGTGGATCGCCGTACGGACACCGAGCTGTGGAAAAAGGTGACCGTTGCCCGCGAGGAGTTCAACCGGCGCCGGACCGCTCATTTCGCCGCGCTCGACCAGCAGCGCGCGCAGGCCAGGGAGCGCAAGGAGGCGATCGTCGCCGAAGCCGACGCGCTGGCCGACTCCACCGAGTGGTCATCCAGCAGTGCTCGGTACCGGGCGCTGCTGGATGAGTGGAAGTCGGCCGGACGCGCGCCCAAAGACGTCGAGGACGCCCTGTGGCTGCGCTTCCGCTCCGCGCAGGATGCCTTCTTCGCCCGCCGCAACGCGGCCAACGCCGAACGCGACGCCGCCCTGCGCACAAACCAGGCCAGCAAGGAACAGCTGCTCGCCGAAGCGGCCGCGCTCGACCCCAGCCAGCCCGAGCGGTCACTGCGCAGGCTACGGGAGATCGAACAACGCTGGGACACGATCGGGAAGGTGCCTCGCGAGGCCAGTGCCGACCTTGAGCGTCGGCTGTCGGCTGCCGGTGACCGTATCCGTCACGCGGCGGACGCCCGGTGGCGCCGGCCGCAGACGGCGGAGTCTGCGTTTGTGACGACATTGCGGGAGTCCGTCGCCAAGTTGGAGGCAAAACTGGAACGAGCTCGGGCGTGCGGGCGCGCGGACGAGGTAGCGAAAGCCGAGTCGGCGCTGGCGACACAGCGCGAATGGCTCTCGCACGCGACTCGTTGATCCTCATCCGCGCGACGCCTGGCCAGCTGAGCGCTTGCCATAGCTAGCAGTCGGACGTACGCTGCTCAGTGTTGGTCACCCGGTGCCGTAGCTCCTACTATCCCAGCCAGAATTCATTCGGGGGCCCGCTCAACCGACGGCGGCGTGAGCACAGATTTTTCGCGCCGTCGACAGCCAATACGATCCAGCGGCCAAAGGGTATGCGATCATTTTTCGCCTGCCCGGTGGCCCCAGGAAATCTAGCCGAGAGGAGGCTGCCGTCCAACGTGCCGCCCCTGAATGTGCGCGATCTCGGAGACTTCATCAGGGACCAGCGCAAAATCGCGCAGATCTCCCTTCGCCAGCTCGCCCGGCAGGCCGGGGTCAGTAATCCTTATCTGAGCCAGATCGAACGTGGTCTGCGAAAGCCGTCCGCGGAGATTCTGCAACAGATCGCCAAGGCACTTCGAATCTCCGCGGAAGTGCTTTACGTGCAGGCCGGCATTCTCGACGAACGGTCGTCCGACAATGATGTCGTCGTCTCGATTCTCGCGGACACGGGTCTCACCGAGCGGCAGAAACAGGTCATTATCGAGATTTATGACGCGTTCCGCAAGGAAAACTCGACCTGCGGCCTGGCGCCCGAGCCATCGTCGCCTGACGACCTGAGCACCGGGCAGAATGCTCCGGAGCCGGTCGCCGGATTCGACCGGGTGGAATCTTCCCCGAACGGTGCCGCCCAACCGGGCGACACGGCGGTAACGACCAGCTCCACCGCTGGCGGCCAGGCAAAGAGAACCACAACCAGGCGGAAGACGGCCAGCAGCCGGGCGGCTGGCGATCCCGAGCCGCGGACACCGGTGGCCCGGCGGCCACGCTCCGCGGAAACCGATGGAGAAACTGGTGGGAATGCCGGCGGCGGAGCCCCCGCGAAGACCGGCGTGACCGCGTCCGAGGATGTCCCGCTCACCACGGTGGCGGCCGATGAACCAACTACCCATGACCCGGCAGAGGACGCATAAAGATCAACAAGAGCGCCCGAGGATAGGGCGTTCGATCAGTGAGCGGCTCAGCCGCGCCTGATCTGGCAAGGCGGAGGAGGAAGGCGCCCTGGTGCTGGGCGCCGACTGACGACAACGCGGCCGGGCGGGACGCGGGGAGCCGCGAGCCGGACAGTCCTATCCTCGGGCGCTCTAAATCGGCAATACGCCGACAACCCACGGCCATGTCTTGACCGCAAACCAGGAGGTAGCGATGGCCACCATCCGAACCACCGCCCAAACGTCGGAGGACACCGCTGAGGCCGAGGTAGACGTCAAAATCCCGCTGTCCGAGGTCCGCAAGCCCCTGTACGCCTCCGTGGGTGCCGCCGACGCCGCCGTCAAGAAGATCCTCACCCTTCCCACCACCTACGTGGATGAGGTCAAGAAGTTTTCCGATCGGGTCAACGGTATCTCCACCCAGGCGCAGAAACTGCCGACCAACGTCCAGACCGCGGTCCGGTCACTGCCTGCCACAGTGGGTTCGCAGCTTTCCGACCTACAGGGACGCGCAAGCTCGCTCTACAACAGTTTTGCCGATCGGGGCGAGAGGCGGGTCTCCAGCATTCGCCGGAGCCCGGTCACCGAGGAGGCTGTTTCCCGCACCAGGACCGCGGTCAGTCAGACCAAGGTCGCCCGCGACTCAACCCGCAGGGCGGCCGAAGCCGTCAGCAAGGCCGTCGGCGACGCCGCCGCGTCCGACTAACGGCCAGCTGCTGGCCAAAGGCCGCGCGATCGTGGTTCTTTTCGCGCGACCGACGCCCCGGCAAAACAGACTCCGCCGCCACTCGGGAAACACAACCCCATCTCATGGTTCCGCTTCGGCAACCACGGGCCCCGGACCCTAACGTTCGGGACCCGTGGCGTGTCGTGCTGTACTGAGATATGAGATATCGCCCACTGGGATCTTCCGGTCTGCTGGTTTCCGTCGTCGGTCTCGGCTGCAACAACTTCGGGTCGAGAGTCGACATCGAGGGTACCCGGGCTGTTGTCACCGCGGCGCTCGACAACGGCGTCACGCTCTTCGACACAGCCGACACCTATGGCAACAAGGGCGGCTCCGAAACACTGCTCGGCCATATCCTGCGGACCCGACGCGACGACGTGGTCCTCGCCACTAAATTCGGCAACGACATGGGCGGCGCATACGGGCCCGACTTCAACGCGCGCGCTTCCCGCCGATACATCCGCAAGGCTGTGGAAGGTTCGCTCCGCCGGCTTCAGACCGACTACATCGATCTTTTCCAGCTCCACGCGCCCGACGCGTTCACCCCGATCGAGGAGACGCTGACCGCGCTTGACGAGGTCGTCCGCGAAGGCAAGGTCCGCTACGTGGGGTCGTCGAACCTCACGGCCTGGCAGATCGCGGACGCCGAGTGGACCGCACGCGCGTCCGGTACCACTCGTTTCATTTCCGCACAAAACCATTACAACCTCCTGGAACGCCGCGTCGAGGCAGAGCTCGTCCCGGCCGCGCAGAAGTACGGCATCGGTGTGCTGCCGTACTTCCCGCTGGCGAACGGCATTCTTACCGGCAAGTACACCCGGGACTCCCAGCCGCCGCCTGGCACCCGCCTCGTGGGGCGCCAGGACGAGCTGACCGACGAGGTCTTCGATCGACTCGAGACGCTGGAGACCTTCGCCCGCGAACGCGGCCGGTCCCTGCTGGACGTGGCCATCGGCGCGCTGGCCGCGCAGCCGGCGGTAGCGTCAGTGATCGCCGGTGCCACCACAGCGGAACAGGTCCGAGCAAACGTCGTGGCCGGCGAGTGGCAGCCGCGAGCCGACGACCTCGCCGTCCTCGACAAGATCGCCCCAACCCGACGCCCAGGTTCCTGACACCTCCCACGCGCCGGCAGCGGACAGCCGCTCCGCCGCCGCTGCCCACGGGAGGCGCAACCGGGTGCCGGGTCGTCGAAAATGGTGCTCATGGTCGAAGTGACGCTGGTACGGGGAGACATCACCGAGCAGGACGTCGACGCTGTCGTCAACGCGGCGAACTCGTCACTGCTCGGTGGCGGCGGGGTGGACGGCGCGATCCACCGCCGCGGTGGGCCTGACATCCTCGCCGCATGCCGTGCGCTGCGGGCAGGCACGCTGGGCGGCGGTCTGCCGACCGGCCGGGCGGTCGCCACAACAGCGGGCCGGCTGCCCGCCCGGTATGTCATCCACGTCGTCGGCCCCGTCTGGTCCGACGTCCAGGACCGTTCGCACCTGTTGCGATCCTGCTACGAGCAGGCTCTACGGGTCGCGGACGAGCTGGGCGTGGCGTCGGTGGCCTTCCCCGCGGTCAGCGCGGGTGCGTACGGCTGGCCGCTTGACGACGCCGCCCGCATCGCCGTGAGCAGCGTCCTGATCACGCCGACCAGCGTGCGGGAGGCCCGCTTCGTACTGTTCGACAACGCCAGCCACACCGCCTTCCAGACAGCTCTGGACGCGCTGCGCTGACGAGCCGTCTCAGCCCCGTCTCAGCGGCCCGCGTCTCAGCGGCCCGCGGCGGCGCCCGTACCCGCGCATCCGGGCGGCCAGGCCACGGTGACCTCGCCCAGCCGCCATCGCCGCGCGTTACCGCGCACCGGCCAGCCCTCCGTCCGGATGGCCTCGACCGCCGCGATCCATCGTTGTCTGGGCCCGAACGCCGCGCGCGGCGCCATCCGCAGCCAGGCGTCATCGAACGAGGACAGCAACGCATGTATGTCCTCACCCGCAACGTTGCGGGCGATAAGTGCCTTCGGCAGCCGTTGCGCGAGCTCGGACGGCCGGCTCAGGCTCGGCAGATGCGCCGCGAGGGTGAGGGTGGTGGTGCCCGGCCAGGGATCGGCCGGGAGTTCCCGGCCGGCTCCCGGTACCCCCGCCCCGGGGTGCGCACCGGAGGGACCGTCGACCGCGAACCAGCATGCGCGCCTGCCGATCTCGTCGCAGGTGCCTTCGACCAACAGGCCGCCGGCGGCGATCTGGTCGAGCATCGACCGCCAGGCCGAGCCAACCGCCATCGCCTCGTACTGGCGGAGCACGTTCATCGCGCGGACCAGCACGGGGCGCCGCCCCGCGAGCTCGAAGCCGCCGTGGGCGAAGGCCAGCCGTGGCGGGCGTGCGGCCGGAGCAGCCGCCGCCACCCGAGCCCGGTCGATCTCCAGCCCGACGACCTCGACGTCGGGCACCACCCGCGCCAACCGGTCGTAGAGCTCAACCGTGGTGATCGGGGACGAGCCGAAGCCGAGGTCGACGACCAGCGGAGTATCGGCGCCGCGCAGGCGGGCAGCCTGCGTTCCGATGATCCAGCGATCGACTCTGCGCAGGCGGTTCGGATTGGTTGTCCCGCGGGTCGCGACCCCCAGCGCCCTGGCCCGACCGGCGGCGAGCCGAGGCGTACGGCGGGCGGGAAAAGTACCGGGCACCGCTTCACCATCGCAGGGCCGTGGCGCTCGCCGCGGCGAGCCCTGGATTCCCCGCCCGCGGACATCCCAGGAGAGTCAGATGAATCTCACATTTCGACTTATATCGACCTATCAGCCGTGTCGATGGCAGAATGTAGCGGGCCCCATCGGGACGACGGACCCCACCATGGTGGTCGGTGCGGCCTGGTGCCGTACCCGTAGGGAGGCGTCCGGGCCGGCCCCCGGCGCGCCCGCCTACCAGCGCACGGGTATGTCGTCGGAGGTGTCCGGGCATGCGGGCGGCAGATCCGTTGTTCGGACATTCGGGAAGCTGGCGATCGGTGTGTCCGGCTCGATGTGGAGGTGATCGGTGCGTCGGGTGCGGTTCGGCCACTCCCGCCGGGTTGCCATGCTGTCGATGCATACGTCGCCGCTGGAGCAACCGGGGACCGGGGACGCGGGCGGGATGAACGTATACGTGGTCGAGCTGTCTCGGCAGCTCGCCCTGCTCGGTACCGAAGTTGAGATCTTTACCCGAGCCACCAGCAGCAAGGCCGAACCGACGGTCGCGCTCGCCCCCGGGGTCACAGTGCGCCACGTCAACGCGGGCCCGTTCGGGGACGTCAGGCGAGAGGACCTGCCCGCCTGGTTGTGTGCGTTCATCGTGGATGTGCTGCGGGCCGAGGCCGCGCGGGAGCCTGGTTGGTTCGATGTCATCCATTCGCACTACTGGCTGTCCGGCCAGGTGGGGCTCGCCCTGGCCCGGCGATGGGCGGTGCCGCTGGTGCACACAGCCCACACCCTGGCAAAAGTCAAAAATCATGCGCTTGCCGAGGGCGACCGGCCAGAGCCGCCACACCGTATCGTCGGCGAGCAGGAGGTCGTCACCGGCGCCAGCCGGATGATCGCGTCCGCCGCTGACGAGCGACAGCATCTCATCGATCTCTATGCGGCGGATCCGGACCTTGTCGACGTCGTGGCGCCCGGGGTCGATCTAGAGGTGTTCCGTCCCGGCGAGGCCGCGGCGGCGCGGACCCGCCTCGGCCTCCCGCCGGACGTGGTGCTCGTGTTGTTCGTGGGGCGCATCCAGCCGCTCAAGGCGCCTGACATGCTGCTGCACGCCACCGCCTACCTGCTGGCGCATGAACCGGCGCTGCGGGAGCGCATGGTTGTCGCTGTCATCGGCGGGCCGAGCGGCTCCGGCCTCGACCGGCCGGACGCCCTGGTCAAGCTCGCGGCCGAACTGGGCATCTGCGATGTCGTCCGATTCCAGCCACCGGTGCCCCAGCCGGAGCTGGCCGACTGGTACCGAGCCGCGAGCGCGGTCGTCGTCCCCAGCCACAGTGAGAGCTTCGGGCTTGTCGCGCTGGAGGCCCAGGCCTGTGGGACGCCGGTCGTCGCGGCGGCCGTGGGTGGGTTGCGCACAGCTGTCCGTCACGGCGTTTCAGGAATCCTGGTGGAGGGACGCGATCCGGCGGCCTACGCGGATGCGCTGGCCAGGCTGATCGGCCAGCCGCGCTGGCGACAACGGCTCGCTGCCGGCGCCGTCAAACAAGCGGCGGAATTCGGCTGGTCAGCGACCGCCCGCGGGGTCCTGGCCGGTTACCGTGACGCAGCGGCGCCGGCAACCGTTCCGGCGAGCGCCTGACAGACTGATGTCCCGCGCCCACCTCATCCGATCGCATCGGAGCCGGAGCATGTCACTATCTGTGAATGACACCGAGCGAGCACGCCTCGACCGTGTGATCGACGGCACCCTGGCGGACATCGGTCTGATCTACGAACGGGTGGACGAAGGATCCTTCCTCGTCACGCTGGAAGGCGACCACAAGCTCCGGACGATGACCTGGTTGATCGTGGGAGACCACACGCTGCTCATCGAGGCGTTCTTCATGCGCAAGCCCGCTGAGAACCCGGCGGGCACGTACGCGTTCCTGCTCGGCCGTAACGCGAGGACGTACGGCGTGCACTTCTCGATCGATCTGGTCGGGGATGTATATCTCACCGGTCGGCTCCCGCTGGCAGCGATCACCGCCGACGAGATCGACCGGGTGCTCGGTTGTACCCGCACCTACTCGGACGAGAACTTCGACCCGGCCGTAGCGCTGGGCTTCGCCAGCGCCATTGAGCGGGAGAAGGCGTGGCGGGCCCGGGTCAGCGCCGCCGAGGCGAGCACCCGGATGCGGAACTGACGCTACGGAGCGGACCGGACCCGGGCGAGGCGCGCGGAGAGGTGCGACTGCAGCGGCTTGCCCTCGGCCTCCATGTCGATGGCATAAGCAAGATCGCATCCTTCGACAAGGCCGTACAACCGCTCACAGCGGTTGACAGCGCGTGCCGTGGCAGTGCGGATCACAACGTTGGATCGCAGCTCCACCCGCGTGCCGACGACATCTCCGACGTAAATCTCGCTGACGCCGAACGGGTGGGCGAGCATGACCTCGACCGTGGGCGGCCCGTCGCCATCCGGCGGCTGCACGCGCCAGAACCCGACCTCGGTGGCCAGCGGGCTTCCCTCGTCACGACCGTCTCGAGGCGCACCAGCCCACCACGTCCGGGACTCGTAGGACAGAGCCGGCTGGCCGGTGCTGGAGAAGACGACCTCCTGGCCGTAACGGAAGCCGTCCATCCCCTCGTAACCGCCGACGCCCTCGCCGCGCCAAGTACCCAGCAGGAAGGCGAGCGGCCGCAAACGTGGATGAAGGTCGACCACCGGCCCCGGCAGTGTCGTCATGTCGGCTCCACCACACGCGGGCGCGGGCTGGAAACGCTCAACGCTGGCCTGAGTACAGCTTGTAGACGACGTACACGGAGAACCACCCGATAAGTACCGCCACTGTGATCAACAGAGCGGTGAAGAAGATTTCCAGCACCTGCCCACCCTAGCCTGGCAGCACCAGCCCAGCGCTGTGATTGCGGCTCTGTGACGTTATCTGTGCCGGCAGCCAGGCGCGCGGCAAAAATCGCACGCCCTTCGGCCTGGGATGTGGTACTCAGGCCGAAGGCCAGCGTCAGGATCGGTTCGGGAGCCTCGCCACGAGCTGGCCGGCGAGGCGCTGAGCGCACCACTCGGCGGAGCACCACTCGGCGCACAGCCACCGCGGCCCGATGTCGCCGTGTAACGTGGATCAACACCCCTATTGCCGGTCGCTCTAAGGCGTCGGGAAGACCCCGTGCAGACTGGGTGCCATGGGTTCCCTGGTCATCAAGGCAACTGCCGGTTCAGACGCGCCGGAGCGATGCGCGCAGGCTTTCACGGTCGCCGCCGTCGGGCTCGCCAGTGGCGCGGACGTCTCCCTGTGGCTTACCGGCGAGTCCGCTTGGTTCGCGCTGCCAGGACGCGCCGCCGAATTCGTGCTGCCCGAGTCCACGCCGCTGGTGGACCTGCTGGATACTGTGCTGACCGGAGGCCGGGTCACTGTCTGTGCTCAGTGCGCGGCACGGCGGGGCATAGGTCCCGATGACGTGCTCCCGGGCGTACGTATCGCGGGTGCCGCGCTCTTCGTCGCCGAGGTGCTGGCCGAAGGCGTTCAAGGGCTCGTGTACTGACGTCAGCTGTCTGGTGCCCGCCGGGCAACGGCTCCTGCAAAAGCAGACCACGTCCAGCACACGAGGTGACTCCTTCACGACGTCGACCGGATACGGTTTTGTGATCGTATGATGCACGAACCCGATGTCCTGTACGCAGTCGTCCAGTTCGACAGTACCGCGCGGCGGACGGTACGACGAGTCGTCGCACCATTTCCGGACCGGAGCTCCGCCGCGCTGTTCGCGACCGACAACGGCCTAGGTGATTTTACCGTCGGCCCCATGGCGTTTGCCGTACCGACCCGAGCGGCGCTGGTCGGCCAGAGTATTCCTGGCCCCCGGCCGGGCGATTCCTGAGGGACGGAAAACCCCGGCGGCGCAATCATATTCCCACTGGCGCCACCGGGGCCGCGGAAAACCTATACGGCTACTTCCACCTCGGTGTCGACTGGCTCGCCCTGGCGGGCGACGACCTTACGTTCACCGGATGCGCCCGGAACCAGCGCGCGGACGGTCCACGAGCCCGGCCGGGCAAAGAAACGAAACTGGCCGGTCGCGGACAGTGGCACTTCGGCCGTGAAGTCTCCACCCTCGTCCAACAGACGCGCGTAACCCGTTGAAACAGGCGAGCCGTCCCTGAGAACGACGCCCTGGATAACCGTTTCCTTGGCCACGTCAATTCCCTCCACCGAAGGTCCGCCGCTGGTCGCGCCGCACACGTGTCAGACGTCCTTCTCGATCGGAACGCCGACCAGCGAACCGTACTCGGTCCACGAGCCGTCGTAGTTCTTCACAGCCGGCAGGTCGAGCAGTTCGTGCAACGCGAACCAGGTGTGTGCCGAACGCTCGCCGATACGGCAGTAGGCGATGATGTCCTGCGTCAGGTCCACCCCCGCCGCGGAGTACAGAGCGGTCAGCTCGTCATTCGACCTGAACGTGCCGTCCTCGTTCGCCGTCTTCGCCCACGGGATGTTCTTTGCGGTCGGGACGTGCCCGGCGCGCTGCGACTGCTCCTGCGGGAGGTGCGCCGGAGCGAGCAGCCGCCCGGTGAACTCGTCAGGCGAGCGCACGTCCACGAGGCTCTTCTCGCCGATCGCGGCTATGACCTCATCCCGGAAGGCACGGATGTCGGTACGGGCGTCACCGGCGGTGTACTGCGTGGCCGGCCGCTCCAGGACTTCGTCCGTCAGCGGGCGGCTGTCCAGCTCCCATTTCTTGCGGCCGCCGTCGAGCAGCTTGACATCAGCGTGCCCGTAAAGGGTGAAATACCAGTAGGCATAAGCCGCGAACCAGTTGTTGTTGCCACCGTAGAGAACGACCGTGTCATCGTTCGAGATGCCCTTGGCCGACAGCAGCTTCTCGAACTGCTCCTTGTTGACGAAGTCACGGATCACCGGGTCCTGAAGCTCCGACTTCCAGTCGAGACGGACCGCACCCGGAATATGACCTTTGTCATAGGCGGAGACATCCTCGTCGACTTCGACCAGGACAACCTTGGGGTCTGTCAAGTGCGCTTCGGCCCAGGCCGGGTCGACGAGCGCGTTGGAACGACTCATGTGTGCACTCCCTTCACGGAACGTATGGCGAGATATAGCTGACAACCGAGACAAAAGCCGATGACAGCATTCAGCAACGCCGCCACACATGCAAACGTGGTGGCAATGTACCCAGCGGGATGAGTAACGATGAGAAATCCGATCGCGCCCACCGTGCCGAACAGCGCGCCAACCGCCTGCCCCAGCCCGGACCACGGTGGTCGTTCATCCGCCAGCTCGACCAGCGGCCCCCAGCCAAGGGCAGCGATACGCCATACAGCAGTCCGTACGGCACCCACCGCGGACCGGATACGGCGGTGGCGAAAAAAACCACCACCGGCGCGAGGAGTAACCAGCCGCTAGCGGTCAGAGCAAGTACGCCAAGGATAAGGCTGGGCACGATTACAGCGGACCAAGGACCTCGCGGAACAGCCACGAACTCATCTCCTGAAGGGCGGGCCCGCTAGCGGCGAGCGACATCAACGCACAAATCAGGAAAGTCGACACGATGTGCTACCGACACGACACAAATCGATCGTGCGGCGGCTGACGAGCACGGTGGCGAACATAACCCCTCGACCGTAGCAGCGAACACGACCGATGTGTTACCGATCCCACTAGCTGCCAAAATGATCAAATAGGACGAACACGGGGCCAGTCACGTGACAGACTCCACATTCTCACCCGCTGAAGTCAGCCCATCGCTCATAACGGGTTCAAGCGCCGCGCAGACGGCCGCCTGACGCGACGCGGCATCGACAGGGACTCGTCATCTCACAAGTGTGTGAGCGACGGCATATACAAAGGGCGCCGCCACCGCCAGCGGGAGGACCGCGGCAAGGGGGTAGCTGAGCCCAACCGCGCCATCGGCCTGGAGCTCAGCGACCCCACGGGCGACAACCGCGTCGATGACGACGGCCACCGCCGCGGCCACCGCCGCGATCACGGTACCGTCGAAAACGGTCAGCACACTGGACACCGCGCCGAAGACAGCCCCCACGACGACGCCCGTCGCAAGACCGGCGAGCCGGGTGAGCACCGGCCGGCCGGTGGAAATGGCCGCGCAGGTCCGCACGCACAGGACGGCTGAGCCACCGCTGGCGAGAGCGGCAGCCACCAGCGCGGCTCCGGCCACACGGCTGGCCGGAGCCGTTAGCGAAGCCGTGTCCGCGTAGGTGGTGAGCATGGTCACGACGACCACCCCGCTAAGACCCGCGGCCATGTCCACCGTGACCCGCACGGACCGTTCCGGTGGATGATCGCCGCTCGGCCCGTCAGCCACGCCGGCGCCCGCCGCGGCACCGGTCTGGTCCAGTATCGCCGCGGGCGGGCTGGCCCGCCGTCGCGCCAGCTGAACGAGGATGACCGCTGCCACCGCCACACCGACGACCCCGGCATAATCGCCGATCTCGTGAGAATCGACGATCAGCGCGATGGCGTCCGAGACGAGCGCGGCCGATCCGGCGATCGCCAGTGTCCCCATGGAGCCCGCGAACGTCCGTACCCACGCCCAACCGAGAAGGAACTGCTCGACGGCGATAACGGCGACAAACGACGACGGCCCGGCACCGATGCCGGCGACGAGCGCCGGGACAGCCGCGGCTACCACAACGGAGACAGCAGTGCGGGACAGCCGCGATCCGTTCGCCCGGCCTGGCCGCGGTGTCGGGACGGACGCCGACATACTGGCCGGCTCCGTCCTAGCGGCTGTTTCGGCTCCGCGGGCTCGCACGCCACCATGCTCCCATGCCCCGGCTACGACGAGAGCGACGAACCAGCTGAAGCCGACCGGACGAGTACACCACGGGCTACAGGGCACAGGCCACAGGCCGGCGGCTGCCGGCCACGACGGTCCTCACCCACCGGCGAACGGCGGGAGCACCTCCACCACGCAACCGTCCACGAGCAGCACGTCAGCATGCTCGCGGGGACCGACCGGGACATCCCCCACCAGGAACGCGCAACACGCCAGCACCGCCGCCAACCGTCCCGGGTGCCGCTCGGACACGGTGGCCAGCAGGTCGGCCAGGGTATCGGCATGCTGCCGCTCCTCGGCTACCCCGGCGGCCTCCCGGGCCGCGGCCCAGTACCGGATCGTCACGCAGGCCACGGGGACCCCGGCAGCTCCGGCGTGTCACCTCGGGCCGGAAGCGGCCGGGCCGGGCCCGGCTGGGCGGGAAGCGGCCGGTCAGCACCCGCATGCTCGCCATGGCCCGCGAGCAGTTCGGGCAGGTGACGGCCGAGCCGGTCCAGCAGCCCCGGGACCAGCCCCGATTCGGCATGCCCGAACCCGGTTATGATCCAGAGCTGGCTGCCCTCCCCCGCGGCGGCAGCCAGCGAGTGAGGATGTTCCAGGGCGAAGTAGGTGTCCCGATCCCCGTGAACGAACAAAACCGGCGTCGGCGTGATCCGGCCGACGACGTCGAGCGGGGACGCCGGGATCATCGGCCAGATCTCGGGCATCAGCCGTACACCGAGCGCACGACGTGCAACGCGGCGGCCGATGGCCGTCTCCGCGAACCAGTTCACACGCCGCATCGACGGGGTGTCCCGGACATACCACCGGCTCGGCGCGCTCACGCTGACGACCGCGTCGACCGGGTTCCGTACCGCATACCCACGCACGGTCTCCCCGGTCCGGGCGAAGGCCGCGTGGCGGAGTACCGCGGCGGCGCCCATCGACCAGCCCATGGTGATGACGTTCCGGTAACCAAGCCGCCGAGCCGCCCCCACCGCCGCATCCACATCCAGCACTTCAAGATCGCCAAAGGTGCACACGCCTGAGGACCGGCCGTGGCCCCGCAGATCGGGCACGACCACGCCAGCGTACGGACGGATGCCGGCACTGACCGCCCTGACCGGGGGCTTGTCACGCGAACCAGAAAAACCATGGGCGACGACAACTCCAAGATCAAAACTGTGACAGGTGGCGGAAGCAACACGGCTGTAATGGGTCGTGGCGAGGATCTCGCCGTCCGAGGTAGGGAGAACCTCGAAGACGGTATGAGTGGAGTGGGACACTCCGCTATCCTCCCCACAGGCCGGTGTTCGTTTCGCGCCCATGACGGTCGTGGAACGCGGGGGGCCGGTCGCAAGGTATCCGTGGGTCGACGCTGCCCCAACATCGCAACCGAACCCTGGAGGAGTCGACTTGAGCGTCGTCCTGTTGCTCACCAACGCCCCCGGACCGTCCGCGGAGTCCTTTCCCTCGCTTGGGCTCCTGACCCACACCGTTCGCGTCGCGCCGCTGGAGGCCAGCGCGCTCTTGGACGCTCCCCCGGTGGACGTCGTTGTGGTGGACGGGCGCCGGGAGCTCGTTGTCGCCCGCGGCCTGTGTCGTCTGCTGCGTACGACCGGACTCACCACGCCGCTGCTCGCGCTCGTCACCGAGGGTGGGCTGGCCGCGGTGTCAGCCGACTGGGGCGTCGATGACGTGGTCCTCGACAGCGCCGGACCCGCTGAGGTCGAGGCACGGCTGAGGCTCGCGATCGGTCGGATCGCGGCCGCCGGCGGTACCGCGGAAGCCGGTGTCATCCGGTCCGGCGACCTGTCGGTGGACGAGACCACCTACTCGGCCAAGCTGCGAGGCCGTCCGCTCGAGCTCACCTTCAAGGAATTCGAGCTGCTGAAGTACCTCGCGCAGCATCCGGGCCGAGTCTTCACCCGTGCTCAGCTCCTGCAGGAGGTGTGGGGTTATGACTACTACGGAGGTACCCGGACGGTCGACGTCCACGTGCGCCGGCTGCGGGCCAAACTCGGCCCGGAGCACGAGTCGATGATCGGTACAGTGCGGCACGTTGGTTACAAGTTCGTCGCGCCCCCGATCGCCCCGCTCCCTGACGACGCCATACACAACCGTAACGACCGCGAAGTAGTCCGCGCCCCCCAGCGGGTCTCGCTCTAAGCGGTCGGCGCTGGGGGCTGTGCGGCGGAACATGTCCGCGCGGCCCCCAGCCGCCCGAACGTCCTAATGTCGCCTGATGGCGCTGTATCGGACCCGACAACTGACCCGCCACGATGTCGATGCCCTACGGGATCTGACAGCGGCGGCCGCCGAGACGGACGGGATCGCTCCCCTGTCCGATGACGCCGTGTTGCGCATGTCGCCCGATCCGCTCGTACATGGGCAACACCTGATCAGCACTGTGCCAGATGTATCAGACATATCAGACGTGCCAGACGTGCCAGACCTGCCAGACCTGCCAGACCTGCCAGACCTGCCAGGGCCGCGCCGGATCGCCGGATACGCCTATCTGGCCGACCACCTCGACAACACGTGGCAGGCGGAACTGGTCGTTCACCCCGGGCAGCGGCGCCGCGGCCACGGCGGACGCCTGCTGGCCGCGCTGACCGGCTCCGCCGACCAGGCCGCCGCGCGGCTCAACGTCTGGGCACGCGGCGACCCGCCCGCAGCGGTGGCGCTGGCACACAGGTACGGCTTCGGCCGCGAGCGAGTGCTGTGGCAGATGCGCCGGCCGCTGTCCGTCCTCCCCGGCGTGGAGCTGCCGGCAGGGGTCACCATCCGCCTCTTCGTCCCGGGACAGGACGAGGAGGCGTGGTTGGCCGTCAATCGCGCCGCCTTCACCGGCCATCCCGAGCAGGGCCGTTGGACGGTGACCGACCTTCTCCTACGAGAGGCCGAGCCGTGGTTCGATCCGGCGGGCTTCTTCCTCGCCGAGTCCGCCGGCCGGCTCGCCGGTTTCCACTGGACGAAGGTCCATCCCGCCGCGGCCGGCCGTACCGCGGAGCCGGCCATGGGGGAGATCTATGTCGTCGGTCTGGAACCCGCCTTCGCCGGGCACGGGCTCGGGCGTGCGTTGACCCTCATCGGGCTGCACCATCTGCGTGATCGGGGATTGGCAACGTCGATGCTCTACGTTGACGACGTCAACCAACGGGCGATACGCCTGTACGAGGACCTCGGCTTCACCCGGTATCGCGCGGACATCTCCTACCTGCGCGAACCGGTGAACAGTCCGTTGACCTGATGTGCCGGCACCCGGCGCCGTGCGGAAACCCGCGGGCGCCTGCCATCGCCTCCTCTTCGGTCCGCTGCCGGGGTCGCAGTGCGTCCGGCTCGGCAGGTCAGGCCGTCGGCCCGTCAACGAGACGGAAACGGTAACCGACGCCACGGATGCTCTCGATCAGGCGCGGTTGTTCGGCGTCACCGGTGTCCCCGAGACGGCCGCGCAGGCGGCGCACATGCACCGCAAGCGTGTTCGTCTCATGATTGGTTGTCCCCCAGACACGCTCGAGCAGGGTCTGGCGAGTAACCACGGAGCCAGCCTGTTCAAGCAGGATGCGCAACAACCTGAACTCCTGCGGGGGCAGCCGCACCGGTATTCCGTCCACCCGGACCTCGTACGCGACCATGTTCAAGGTGACCCCACCGACCCGCAGCACACCGGGTTCGGTCCGGTCCACACCGAAGCCCCGGACGGATCGCACCAGAGCCAGTATTTCGTTGATCCGGTACGGCTTGGCAACGCAGGCGCTCGCGCCTGCCTCCAACCCAGCCGCGGCCTGGCGCCGGTCCTGCGGGCCGACCCCGAGCAGAATCGGCATGTCGTCGCGGGTACGGACGGTCCGCACCACCGTCACACCGTCAATGACCGGCAGCCGCGCGGAAATGATCACCGCTGCCGGTGCGAGACGGCCGATTTCCAGCAGCGCACGGGCACCGTCCACCGCGACCATGACCTCAACGCCGTGGTCCGCGAGAACGGACAGAAGTTCGCTGTCCGCGGCCGCGTCGGCAACCAGCAGCGTCGGGCGCCGGCCGCTGGGCAAGGCGACTTCCTCCCCGGAGCGACGTTGTTCCGGAGCCGGGGACTCGTCTTCAAATGGCTGCACGAGACGCATCCGAGTGGTCGCGGTGAATTCGGCTGAACGTGGGACCAGCTGCTGTCCGATTCAGCCGAAACGCCCGGTAATATAATCTTCGGTGCGCTTCTGTGTTGGATTAGAGAAAATCTTCTCCGTCCTGTCCATCTCCACCAGCCGTCCCGGATCACCGGTCTTGTCAAGCGTAAAGAATGCCGTCGTGTCACTGACCCGGGAAGCCTGCTGCATATTGTGCGTCACAATAACGATGGTGTAACTCGCCTTGAGCTGGGCGATCAGATCCTCAATAGCGAGCGTCGAGATCGGGTCAAGCGCGGAACACGGCTCGTCCATAAGCAGCACCTGCGGTTCCACGGCAATTGCACGCGCGATACACAGCCGCTGCTGCTGTCCGCCGGACAGGCCAGAGCCTGGCCGGCCGAGACGGTCCTTGACTTCCTCCCACAGGTTCGCGCCGCGCAGCGACTGCTCAACCCGCTCATCGAGGAGCGCCTTCTTACGGGTGCCGTTCAGCTTCAGGCCGGCGATGACGTTCTCGTAGATGGACATCGTCGGGAACGGATTCGGGCGCTGGAAGACCATACCGACGTTACGGCGCACGTTCACCGGGTCGACGCCGGCACCGTAGAGGTCCTGCCCGTCCATACGGACCTGTCCCTCAACCCGGGCGCCGGGCAGTACCTCATGCATGCGGTTGAGCGTCCGCAGCACAGTCGACTTACCGCAGCCGGATGGCCCGATGAAGGCGGTGACATTTTTCGGCTCTATGCTGAACTGGACGTTGGCGACGGCCTTGAAATTGCCATAATAGGCGGTCAGTCCGGAAACATCGATGCGGGTGGCCATGAGTTACCTCGGCTCGTTGCGCCGCAGCCGTACGATGACCGGTGCGGACGGTACGGACGGTACGGGAAAAACGACAAGCGTGGGTGCGGACAGCGCAATAACCATCATCGGACCCGGGCGAATCGAGCCGCAACCCGGGCGATGGCGCTCAGCAACATCACTAGAACAATAAGTGTCAACGCGGCGGCCCAGGCCCGGTCAACAGCCACCTGCTGCGGCGCCCCGGCCTGTGAGTAGATATAAAGCGGCAGCGCTGACTGCGGCCCGGAGAACGGGTTGAAGTTGATGGCGTCGTTCCCGAAAATAGTCAGCAGCAGCGGTGCGGTTTCACCGGCGACCCGAGCCACCGCGAGCATGACACCGGTCACAATGCCGGGCAGCGCGGTCGGCACGACAATTTTGAGAATAGTTCGCCACCGGGCGACACCCAACGCGTAACTGGCCTCACGCAACTCGTTCGGGACGAGTTTGAGCATCTCCTCGGTGGACCGCACGACGATAGGAATCATCAAAATGGTCAGGGCGAGCGCACCGGCGAAGCCGGACGGATTCTGGTTGAGCGCGAGAAGGTAGAACGACAGGATGAACAGGCCCGCGATGACCGAGGGCAGGCCGGTCAGTACGTCGACGAAAAAACTGATGGTCCGGCTGATCCGCCCGCGGCCGTACTCGACCAGATAGATCGCGACCAGCATGCTGAAGGGAACCGCGAAAAGACTTGCCAGGGCGATCTGCTCCAGGGTCCCGACCAGAGCGTGGTAAATGCCGCCGCCGGCGTCCCGCGCCCCGATATTTCGCATGGAGGTGGTCAGGAAGTCGTAGCTGACCCGCTGCGCGCCCTTGGCGATCACGCTTGCCAGCACCGCGACCAGCGGGATAAGCGCCAGCAGGAAAGCGAGATAGACCAGCGTGGTGACGAACCGGTCGACGGCCTTCCGGGCACCTTCAACCATGCCCGACGCCACGCTCTGGCCGATCAGGTAGAGCGCACCGGCAATCAGCACAAACTGAATCTTGCTGTCTATCGGCGCCACGACATATAGCAGCACGGTGGCCACGACCGCACCGGCGCCAATGGCCGCGAGCGTGGTCAGCGACAGCTTCTGGCCGGTCAGGTCCATGCCGCCGGGGCTGGTCGCCGGGGCGATAGTCGTTGTACTCATCAGGTGGCCCCCGAGAATTCACGCCGACGGGCGATGACTGCCCGGGCCATTATGTTGACGAGCATGGTGACAATAAACAGCACGAGACCGGACGCGATGAGAGCCCCACGGCCGATGGGATTGGCTTCGCTGAAGCCGTTCGCCACGTTGGCCGCGATGGTGTTGCCGGCCGGCGACAGGATATGCCAGGAAATGTTAAAGGACGCGGGCAGCACCAGTGCGACCGCGATCGTCTCCCCCATCGCCCGGCCGAGTCCCAGCATGGACGCGCTGATCACTCCGGGTTTGCCGTACGGGAGCACCGCGGTCCGGATCATTTCCCAGCGGGTCGCGCCGAGGGCGAGCGCCGCCTCCTTGTGCGGGTTCGGCACCTGGAGAAAAATCTCACGGGAAATCGCTGCGACAATTGGCAGAATCATGATGGCCAAGACAATCGAGGCAACGAAAATCGATCGTCCGACAAGACCGTCATCCGTGCTGAACAGGGGGATCCAGCCGAAGTAGTCGGTCAGCCACTGCTGCAGACCGTTCATTCTCGGGACAAGAACAATCAGGCCCCAGAGGCCGAAAACAACGCTGGGGACCGCCGCGAGCAAATCGACGATGAACGCCAGTGGGGTAGCGAGACGGCGCGGGGCGTACACCGTGATGAACAGCGCGATTCCAACTGCCACCGGCACAGCAATGATC
>NZ_CAKJTO010000014.1:38946-59938 GCF_917627405.1 Protofrankia sp. Cj5 | reverse complement strand
GGCCCGCACCGGACGGCCGCCCGGGGTGCGCGCCCGGTTGCCGCCACCGCGCGCAGAGGGGCCACCGGGGCGCGCGTCCCCGCGGCCGCGTCGTGCTCCGGGTCGTCCTCCGGCCACGGGGTGGCCGCCGGGACCGGAGGCGTGCCGGGACGCACCGTCGTCCCGGCCGACACCATCGTCCCAGCCGGCACCGTCGTCCCAGCCGGCGCCGTCATCTCGATCGTCATCCGGACGGGGATAACAGCGGCCGTCGGGATCGGCGTAGCCGTCGGTGAAGCCGGCCTCGTCACCCTCGATCCATTGATCGTCGGCGACCCGTCGACCAAGATCCGAAACTAGTCGCAGCCGCGACCGGCCACGCCGGGACGAGCGGTTGAGCGTGGAGGTCACCGCGCGCTTCCGGCCGGCCTGCCGGTGGCCGGGGCGCCTCCGGCCGCCCCCGTGGCGGTGGCCGGCTGCCGCGCACTCGACACCACGATAACGATCGCTCCTGACACCGGGTCGGTATCGATCACGCGGGCACCGGGTGGCAACGGGGTACCGGACGGCAGATACACGGGAATACCACCAGATACCATGCCGAGATCGGTTGCCCTGGCGGCAAGGTTCGCCGGGTCGGACAACTGGTCGAGACGCAGCGAGAGCGCCTGCGCCTCGTCCGAGAGCGCCGCCGAGGACTTCTGCAGGTTGTGAACCAGGAAGGCGTTCTGCGCGAGCGCCGTGTTGAGCAGCAACAGACACATCAGACCGGCACCCATGAGCAGCAGTAACAGGATCACGAACGGTGCGCGTGGCGCATGGCCGCGAGGCAGCGGGCGCGAAGCCGCAAGAGGCGACGGCTGGGATACCCGCCGTGTTGGGTACGAACGCCGTGACGGCCGGTCAAGGAGCGGCGCGGCACCGGTCCGGCCGCCCAGGGAGGGAATCGGGATGGCCGTGTCGCCGGATGCCGCGGCCGAGGCGGGCCGGGCGGCAGCACGCGACGGCACGCGGCCGGTGTCGAGCGCTGGCCGCGTCCTGGTCCTCAGCCGGCGCGGCAGCGGAGGGGCGGGGGCGGTCATGCCGCGCCACGGCGCGTCCGCTCGACCGCACGCAGTTTCGCCGCGGCCGCTCGCGGGTTGGCCGCCACCTCATCCGGTGGCGGTGGCTCACCGCCGCGGGTGAGCCACCGCATCGTCGGGACAGCCTCCGGCGGGATCACTGGCAGGCCCGGCGGCGCATCAAGCCGTACCCTGGCCGCCAGCGCCCGCTTGACCATGCGGTCCTCCAGCGAATGGTAGGCAAGCACGACGAGCCTCCCCCCAACGGCGAGCGCGTCGAGAGCCGCGGGCAGGGCCCGCGCCAGCGCCTCGAGCTCGCCGTTGACCTCGATCCTCAACGCCTGGAACGTGCGCTTTGCCGGATTTCCCCCGGTACGCCGAGTAGCCGCCGGAATGCTCCGACGAACAAGGTCAACAAGTCGGGCCGACGAGGTGAACGGTTCACGAGCGCGTTCAGCGACCACAGCCGAGGCGATCCGGCGGGCGAACCGTTCCTCTCCGTACTCGCGCAGGACCCGGGCGAGTTCGTCGACACCGTAGGTGTTGACGACATCCGCAGCGGTCCGGCCCCTGGTCGGATCCATCCGCATGTCCAGCGGAGCGTCGCGGGAATAGCTGAATCCCCGCTCGTCGGAGTCGAGCTGCAACGAGGACACCCCGAGGTCGAACAGCACGCCGTGCACCTCGGCCAGGCCGAGCATGTCAAGAACGGCGGGCAGCTGGTCGTACACGGCGTGGACCAAGGTGACCCGGTCGTCTTCGGCCGCCAGCCGAGCACGGCTTTGCCCCAGCGCCTGCGGGTCACGGTCAAGGCCGACCAGACGGACATCGGGGGATGCGGCGAGCAGCGCGCTCGCATGACCCGCGAGTCCCACTGTGGCATCGATCACCACCGCCCCAGGCTCGCCCAGCGCGGGCGCCAACAGGGCGACAACACGGTCGGAGAGAACCGGGGTGTGCGTGGCGTCCACCTCGACCTCCTCGAACTGCTCGTGAACCTCGCGGCGGGCGGTCAACCGCGGCAATACCAAGCCACGGCAGGTGAAGATACGAAAAACAAAGATATAAATCACACAACTGACGAGCGACCTGCCTGAGCCCAGGTTGCACACATCGCAACCTGGCCCCGAAAGCACGGCATGTGCCCAGGTCCCGCCCCGCTCGCGTCACCGGACACCGGGGAAGTGACGTCCGGTGAAGAGCGGGGGGAGACCTCGGCGCACGCCCGTATCCCGTCTTCGCGTGCGTCCAGCACCGCGTCCCCTGAGGCCAAGGCCGCCACGCGAAGAAACATGATCACGCGCCCATTGGCCTCCTAGATGACGCCGGGCAGCACCTCCTCGGAAAGCGCGGCGAAGTTCTCCTCCTGGCTGGCGAGATAGGCGTCCCAACGGGACGCGTCCCAGATCTCCACCCGGGTGTTCGCGCCGTTCACCACGCAGTCGCGAGTGAGACCCGCGTAGGTCCGGAGCGCGGGTGGGATGGTGATCCGGCCCTGCCGGTCGGGAACGTCGTCCGATGCCGAGGAAAAGAAGACACGGCTGTAATCCCGAAGCGCCTTTGCCGTAACGGGAGCCGTCCGCAGGGACTCGCTGATCCGGGTGAACTCAACCATAGGGAACACGTAGAGACATCGCTCCTGCCCCTTGGTAATCACAAGCCCCCCTTCCAGCTCATCACGGAACTTCGCCGGCAGCGTGAGCCGGCCTTTGTCGTCGAGTCGTGGCGTGTGGCTACCGAGGAACATCGGCGCCCTCCTCGCCCAGACCCGAGAGGCTCAAGGCCAGCCAGTCTCGCTCTGGTTGGCCTGCGAGTGCGTCCGTCCCCCACTGCGCGCCACTGTACCCCACTCTCCCCCACCTGGAAGCCCTCCGACACTCCGGACACACCCCTCGAAGCCCACAAGCGCCGATGCGCATGGATCATGAATGCGAAGTCAATGTGGCCTTTGGCCAAACATGGCAAAAACACCTGCGAGTAACAGTCGTGGCAGCTACGATCGAATGCCGCCACGAATCAGTACGCTTTCCGGACATCGGTGGCCGGATGATTCTCCACGCATGAAGGCCATCGGCCGCATGGATGTCACACTCGTGGAGTGCCTGGGCCCGCCGGGCCCACCCTGCCGACTGACGCAGCTGACCTGAGGACGGAGACCGACGTGACGGTGACGGAGCCCGGCGTCATGCAGTGGCGCGAGCCGGGGACCGGCCTGCACCACCTCGCGGATGTCGCGACGCGAGTGGCCCAGTCCGTCGGGTCCGTCATAGACGGCAAGCCCGAAGTGGTCAGAACCGCGCTGATCGTACTGCTGGCCGGCGGCCACCTGCTCATCGAGGATGTGCCCGGTGTGGGGAAGACGATGCTCGCCAAGGCCCTCGCGCGTTCGATCGATGCCCGGGTCCGCCGTATCCAGTTCACCCCGGACCTGCTGCCCAGCGACGTCACCGGGGTGAGCGTCTACAACCAGGACACCCGGGATTTCGAGTTCCGGCCCGGTCCGGTGTTCGCCAACATCGTCGTCGGCGACGAGATCAACCGCGCCGCTCCCAAGGCGCAGTCGGCACTCCTGGAATGCATGGAGGAACACCAGGTCACCATCGATGGCGTGACCTACCACCTGGAGTCGCCGTTCATGGTCATAGCCACCCAGAACCCGATCGAGATGGAAGGCACCCATCCGCTGCCGGAAGCGCAGCGCGATCGTTTCACCGCGCGGGTGTCCATGGGCTACCCGTCGCCCGTGGCCGAACTTGCTATGATCAACAGCCATGGTACCGCCGAGCCGCTGGACGGGATCAGCCCCGTCACCGACGCCGACGAGATCGCCAAACTGGTCACCCTGGTACGCGCGGTGCATGTGTCCGACGATGTGCGCCGCTACATCGTCGACCTCGTGACGGCCACCCGCCGGCATCCCGAGCTCATCCTGGGCGCCTCTCCCCGCGCGACGCTGCACGTCGTCAGGACCGCTCGGGCGCGGGCCGCCCTCGACGGCCGCGCGTTCGTTCTCCCCGACGACGTTCAGGCGATGGCCGCGCCAGTGCTCGCGCACCGGCTGCTGGTGAACCCCGATGTCGCGATGTCGGACGTATCCATAGCCGACGTCGCCTCCCGGATCATTACGGAGATCGTCGCGCGCGTCCCCATCCCACGCCTTGGGGCACGTCCACCGCACCGCGGCCGCTGATTTTCCGTGCTCGACTTCCTGGCGGCGATGCGCGCGCTGACCATCCGCGGGCTGTGCTTCGTGGCCACCGGGCTGGCCTGCTGCGCGCTGGCCGCGACCGTCGGCGAGGAGGACCTGCTCCGCGTCGGCATGCTGCTGTTGGCACTGCCGGTGTGCGCGGCGGCGTTCGTCTGCAAGACCCGCTACCGGCTCGCGTGCCACCGTCTTCTCGTTCCCGCTCGCGTGGCCGTGGGCGGCGCCGCGGCGGTCAGCATCCGGATCGACAACATGAGTGGACGTCCCTCCTCGGTGCTGCTGGTCGATGACGAGGTCCCAGACCGTCTTGGGCTCCGGGCCCGGTTCGTACTCGACCGGGTGGAGGCGGGGGGCGCCCGGTACCTCACCTACAAGCTTCGTCCTCAGCTTCGTGGCCGGTACCTGATCGGGCCGATGGCGATCCGGATCACGGATCCCTTTGGGCTCTGCGAGCTCACGCGGACGTTCCGCAGCCGCGACGAACTGATCGTGACCCCTCCGGTGGAGACTTTGCCCTTGGCCCGTCCGGGCAGCCACACCACGATCAGCACCCACCGCCGTCGGCGCGCATCCGCTACTGGTATAGACGACTTCTCCACTCGCCCTTACCACCCCGGCGACGACCTCCGGCGGGTTCACTGGCGGACCAGCGCCCGTACCGGCGAGTTGATGGTTCGCCAGGAAGAGAGCTTCCGCCCGAGCAACGCGGCCCTGTTCCTCGACACCCGGTCCGCTGTCTGGGCCGGTCAGGGGCCCATGTCCTCGTTCGAATGGGCTGTCGGCGCGGCTGCCTCGATCGCTGTGTACCTGACCGGGATGGGCAAGGCGGTACGGCTCATCTGTGACAACGCCCCGGCCCCGGCCGCGGCGAGGGGGTCGCGCAACCCGGCCGCGCTGTTGGACGAGCTCGCGGTCGTGAACACCACCGACACCCTTTCGACGCAGCGCGTGTACAGCCGTCTGCGGACCGCTGACAGCTCCATGGTGGTCGCGATCCTTGGACGTACCGATCCGGCGCAGGCCGTGGTCCTCGCCCGAGCGCGCCCGCGCGACGCCGCCGCGATCGTCCTGCTGGTCAACGTGGCGACCTGGGACGAGGGGGAGCGTTCCGCGAGCGGGACCGAAGGCCTGCAGGCGTGCCGCGCGGTCTTCCAGCGCCACGGCTGGACGGTGATCATCGCCAGGTATGGCGACAGGCTCACCGCGCTGTGGCCGGGAACGACCGGCAAGGGGCCAGCGCGGGGTGGCGGAACAGGCGCCGCCACACCCGAGCCGGCCGCGGGCGGCATGATCCACGACAGCCCGCGGACACCGGACCCGACCACCGGCGGACCCGGCGGGGACGCGGTCGCGGGCGGGAGCCCGACCTCGAAAGCAGTATCAGGACCGGTATCGGAACATGCGTCGAAGCCGGCGGCGGAACCGGGCCGCGCGCTGCCCATGGACACGCGGGCCGGGGCCGCGCTGTGACCTCCCGACTCCAGCTCGTTCCCGCTGCCGGGGCTGCGCTGGCGTCGCTGCTGTGCGCATCCGCGCTCGCGCCGTTGTTCGACGGCTTCTGGTGGTGGTTCGGCCCCGTGGTCGTGGCCACCGCGGTAGCTGTGGGCACGACCACGCTGGCACGGGCGCTACGGCTGGCCATCCCGGTAGGGATTGTGTCCGGGCTGCTCGGTCTTCTGATCACGGTCACGGCGTTGTACGCGCGTGAAACCGCCGTCGCCGGCCTGCTGCCGACCGGGCGGACGGTGGATGCGCTGCGTTCCCTGATCATAGCTGGCCGCGACGACGTCTCGCAGCTCGCCGCGCCGGTGCCGCAGCGTCCGGGCCTGGTGGTGCTGACCGTCATCGGTGTCTACTGCGTCGTACTGATCGTCGACTTGCTGGCGGTCACGATCCGGCGCCCGACGCTCGCCGGGCTTCCCCTGCTGGCGTTGTTCATGCTGCCCGCCACCGTGCTGCCACATGGTGTCGGAGTGGTTCCCTACCTGCTCGGCGCGATGGGATTCCTGCTCCTGCTCGTGATGGAGTGGAAGCAGACGGTCGAACGCTGGGGAAAGCCGATTACCGGCTCGGCGCAGGCCGCCCTACCGAACAACGCGAGGAGCCTCGCCGTTGGGATCGCCCTGTGCGCGGTGATGTGCGCGCTGGCCGTCCCGGCGGTCCTGCCATCCCTTGACGGGGTGGGACCGTTGGCGCGCCAACAGGGCGTCACCCGCTACACCGGCCCGGCTTCGGCGATCGTGCTACCGCCGCTCGTCTCGCTGTCCCAACAGCTGCATGCGAGCCAACCGACCACCCTGCTGTCGGTGCGCACGGCCACGCCCAGATACCTGCGACTTACCGCGCTGGAGCAGTTCGACGGGCAGCGATTCACTCTCCGGTCACTGCGCGCCACCAGTGAGGCGAGGATCAGCGACGGCCTGCCCGCCCCGGACCGCAGCACCCGGGTCAGCACGGTGTCAGCGACAATCGACGTGTCGACGGTCCTGACGGAACGCTACCTTCCCCTTCCGGGCACCCCAAGCAGGATCGAAGGCCTTGCTTCTGGCAGTGACTGGCGGCTGTCCACCGACACCGGCACGGTCTTCAGCACCCGGACCACTACCGCCGGTGCGCACTACCAGGTGGAAGCCTCCACTCCCGATCCGCTCCCAAGCCAGCTCATGGCCTCCCCGCGGACCTTCCCAGCCGATATAAAGATCGACACGGAGCTGCCTCCCGGTACCGACCCGAGGGTCGAGAAGCTCGCCCGGGAGATAGCGGGGACCCGCGTGAACGCCTACCAGCAGGCCCTCGCGATCCAGAAGTACCTCCATGACACCACCTTCATCTACGATCTCAACGGCGCCCCGACCGCGCAGGACGGAGCCTTGACGGAGTTCCTGTTCAAAACCAGACGTGGCTACTGTGAGCAGTTCGCCTCCGCGATGACGGTGCTGCTGCGGACGCTCGGCATCCCAGCCCGGGTGGTGATCGGCTTTGTCCCGGGGGCCAGGCAGGCCGACGGCAGCTATCTGATCACTAACAGGGATGCGCACGCCTGGCCGGAGGCGTGGTTCGCCAGCGCCGGTTGGGTTTCCTTCGAGCCGACCCCCCGCACCGACGGAACCATCACCCCCACCTATGCCGCGGCCTCCGATCCGGCCGGCCAGGGCGCGAGTCCGTCGGCCACACCGTCAGCCACCACCCCGGGCGTGGCCCCCAGCACGGGCCCGGACACCGACGCCGTCCGGGACAGCACGCCAAGCCCAGAGCCGAAAGCTTCCGAAAAAACACGTTCCACGGAAAGCCCCCTGCCGACGATCATCCGCTGGCTTTCCCGGACTCTGGCCGGGACAGGCATCGTCACGGTGCTGCTGTTGCCGGCGTTGGTGCGGGTCACGCGCCGTCGGCGCCGTCTCGCCACCGCTATGACAGGCGGCTCAGCCGATCACGCGGGAGCGGCAACCGCGGATGCCCGCGTGCACGCGGCCTGGGCCGAGCTCGCGGACCTGACATTCGATCTTGGGGTACCGCTGCGGCCCAACGAGTCGCCGCGGGCCAGTGCGCTGCGGCTGGCCGACCACATCGCTGCCAGCCCGGAGATTCGAGCGTCGGACGCCGAGGCGGCCCGAGCCGCGTTGCTCCGGATTGTCGAGGCGGAGGAACTCGCTCGCTACGCGCCGTCGGCAATAGCCGGTTCCAGCGCCAACGAAAAGATCGGACGGGACCTGCAACTGGTCGCACGACTGCTGCGAACGGCGGCACCACGCACTGACCGGGCACGCGCGGTACTTGCTCCACGGTCGGTGGTAGGGGCGCTGGGCGTGCTCGGCCGGACAGCCCGCCTGAAGTGACCCGCTGGAAGCCACCCAGCTGCTGATGGGCCCGCTCAGGCGTCAGCGGCCGTCCCGGTCCTCCCACCGGCGACGCCAGCGTTCCTCAAGACGCTCAGCCGCTGAGGCACGTGCTCGGCGACGTGAGGCTGCCGGATGACGACCGCTCAGCTCACCACCGCGGCCACCGATCCGGCGAAGATCCGCGGCACCACGTGACGCCGCGAACAGCATCAGCACGAAGCCGAGCACACCGAAGACAACGATCAACGGCGTCCGGTTGAGCACGACCCCGATGACCAGGACAACCAATCCGAACAGGAACAGGAGAACGCTGCGACGAACCCTGCGTAGCAGGTAGGTACGGGGATTCGTCGAGCGGACCGTGCTCGCGAACTTCGGATCGTCCTCGACGAGCGCGCGCTCGATCTGATCCAGCAGGCGCTGCTCGTTTTCCGAGAGCGGCATCGACGCTCCTCCCACGACCGGCAGGTCCGGCAGACGGAACCTGACACCCAAGAATAGGCATGACTGGGCGGGCGCGGTAGGCAACCAACCATGCCGAGACAGACCGATCGGTTCGTCCTGCCGTCAGTCCTCCCCCCGCCCATCCCGCCTCACGCCGGGAGGGGCCATCAGCGGCGCCGGCCGGATCGCGCCGACGCCGAAACGGCCACGCACGCGATCAAAGGCGCGCTCGGCACCGCGCGCCCGAAGCGGCACGCACCGAACACGAGCGGGTGCGTTCAGTCTCGGGAAGATCTGACCGGCCCGACAACCATAGCTGGCAGCGCCGCCTGTGACGGCAGACCCAATGTTGTTTCCACCGTCGTGAGAAAGATTTCGACCTGACGGGCCAAGTCATCGGCATCGCGGGTACCGACCACCGGTAGGCCCGCCTCGGCCGCCGCCCGCCTCGCCGCACCGGCGGCGAAGAACTGGGCCCACTCCGCCAGTTCAGGCGCCACCGTCGCAAGTAGCCGCCAGACGCTCACCGGCCGGCCACGGTGACCGGGGCGGGCCTGAGCTCGATCAGCGAGGACGGCCGCGGCGGCACGCAACGCCGCCATATGGGCCAGCGCGTACCGCTGGCCGGGAAGCTGGGCGAGGCTCGCCTCGTCAAGGCCGTGACGCGCGGCCAGGAGCAGCTCGTCACGGGAACGGCGAGGCAGCCCCGCGACCGGGAGCACCGTTCGTACGCCAGAACGTTCCCGAGTCAGAGCAGGTGCGGCACATGCAGCGTGTTGGTCAACACTCCGCCGGCTCATGACCACTCCTTCCATGAATCGAACGCGTGTTCGTACTCTGAAAGGAGTAAACCCCGACCGGGGCAGGTCGTCAACATCGCCGGCCGCAACGGGCCGCCGGACGGAAGACGGCGGCCGTTTACCGCAGCGGCCGCGAACACGTTCCCGGCGGCTGAGCCGCTCGGCATCCATCGCGGCGGCCGGTGGTTATCAGCGCGCGAATCAGGCCGTGCCGCGCGGACCCGGCCGCCGGTGACGCGGAAAACAAGACCATAACCACACCACCGGCGGCCCTTACGCGGCCGCACAGACCTGGGCCGCCGGCTGCGGTGACGCGAAAGAACCGTGATCGTGCCGCCGTCGGCTCTTCACCAGCAGAAACCAGCCCAGCGTCAGAAGAACCAACGGGTCGTGAATACCTCCGCGCCGACGATGATCGTCGTCCACAAGCACCAGCGCGGTGCCGTCATGGGCGAACCGGATGAGACCGCCACCCCGGCTGCTCAGAAAGCCGCACTCAAAGACGGAACCGCGGGGAACGACCCAACGCACCGCACGGCTGCCCGGAAGTTCGACCGTACCGCCACCACCGCGGCGCGCCGACCGAAAAGCAACCAGCGGAATCGACGTAACGGGATCGAACACCCGTAGCCCACGGCCATCAGGATCAGCTTCCAACGCCAGCAGCCGGCCCTCGACCATCAGCTCAACCCGGCGGTGCTCATCCCAGTCCGCGAGAATCGCGGCGACGCGCCTGCCATCCGCGACCAGCACGACCTGGTCCGGTCTGCCGTCGACGGTGCCCAGCGCCACCTCATGCAGAAGTCCTGACCGTGCTGTCTCCTTCGTCGATGTGTCCATAATGATCGACATACCCTCCTGTTGCTCCTCGGCCCTCGGGCGAGCGGGCCTGATAGAACAAGCAGAACAAGCAGTCATCAACCAGTCGTACACATGCGATCAGAGCGAAAATTGATGTTCCGTTGACAAAAATACGGAATCAACCGCGGCAGCCGCGCGGACCGCGGACGAGAGAGCCCGCGCTGCCTCGTATCGGTAACAGTCGCCCATCCGACTCGGCCCACGCACGCGAAGTGGTTGCGACAGCGGCACCCACGACGCACGCTGCGGTGGCGACCCAAAAACACCGGGCCAGCCCGCGCCAGCGAGCAATCTGATCACAGACGACACGATCCTCACCTCCCAGATACGCCGACAGCACGGCCGCGCCGTCGGCGGCCCGAAGAAGCGCGGCCCCCGGAATCAGGTATCCCCAGATATCGTAATCAGACGGGATCGGCGCGAGAAGGTCACATGCCAGACAAAGAGAACCTGCATTTCGCAATCCTCGGCCCCACCGAGGCCACCCGCGACGGCAATGTGATCATTCTTGGCGGAAAGCAACGGAAAACGCTGCTCACGGTCCTGCTGTTGAACGTCGACCAGATCGTCACAACCCACCGCCTGATCGAGGCGGTCTGGGACGGTCACCCCCCGGACCGGGCGTTGGCAACGCTGCGGACGCACATCAGCGAGCTGCGCCGCAGGCTCGACCCGGCCAGAGGCAGCCGGCTCCTCGTCCGCCACGGCTCGGGGTACTCGCTTCGGGTGAGCCCCGAGCAGATCGACGCCACCCGGGCCCGTACCCTGCTCGGGCAAGGCCGCCGCGCCGTCGAGGACGGAGATCCGGTCGCCGCGATCGCCCCGTTACAGGCCGCCCAGGGCCTGTGGCGGGGTCAGCCACTCACGGATGTCGCCGAGTACACCTTCGCCGCCGCCCACATCCAGCGCCTCGATGAGCTGCACCGCGATGTCCGGCGGACACGGATCTCCGCGGACCTCTCGCTGGGCCGCCACCGGGAGACCATCGGCGAGCTCCGGGCGCTGGTCACCCAGTACCCACACGACGACGGGCTACGCAAAGATCTCATCATCGCCCTGTACCGGGACAACCGGCTGGAAGATGCCACGCAGGCGTGCCGTGACGGGCTCGACGCCCTGCGTTCCCACGGTCTCGACTCGAGTCTGCTGCGCCGGCTGCAAGAGGATATTCTGCGGGAGGCGCCCAGTTTGAACTGGACACCGCCACGCGCGCTGGAACGCCCGGCGCCACCGAAACCGCCCTATCTCGGGGTGTACCAGCTGCCACCGGACGTCGCCGAGTTCACCGGCCGCGACACCATCCAGACCAAGATCCTCACTGCTCTGACCGACCCGGACGCGCTGGCCAAAGGCACCGTCGTCGTCGCCATCGCGGGTAAGCCGGGAGCGGGCAAGACCGCGCTGGCTGTTCACCTGGCCCATCAGGCCCGCGAGCACTTCCCCGACCCGAGCCTGTTCTTTGACCTACGGGGCAGCCTGCCGTCTCCGCTGGATCCGATCAAGGTACTGACTCGGCTTGTACAGGCGCTTGGAGTAACCAGAACCGCGGTGCCCACCGACCCGGACGACCTTGCCGAGTTGTACCACAGCATGCTCGTCAACCGGCGCATGATAATCGTCTTGGACAACGCCGCCAACGAAGCTCAGATCCGGCGCCTGCTGCCCGCCACTCCCGGCTGCGCGGTCATCGTCACCAGCCGCTCCGGCCTGCACAGCCTGGACGCCTATCACCGAACCATCGATGTCCTGTACCCGGCCGAAGCCGTCGCGCTGCTGGCGAAACTCACCAGCGACCAACGGGTCGAAGCCGAGCCCGAAGCCGCCCGCGACATCGCCGGGCTCTGCGGCTACCTGCCGATGGCGATCCAGATCGCCGGCCGTAAGATCGCCGCTCACCCGCACTGGAGGCTGGCCCGGGTAGCCAGCCGGCTCACTGGGGAGCGTGACCGGTTGTCCTGGCTGGAACTCGGTGACCTCGAGGTCCGGGCCAGCTTCGCGTTGAGTTACGTCGGCCGGCCCGAGGACGAGCGCCAGGCCTTCCGGCTCCTCGCCCTCCCCAACATGGTCGACTTCGCGCCCTGGGCCGCGGCGGCTCTGCTCGACATAGGCAGCGACGAGGCCGAGGACATCCTTGACCGGCTCGCCGACGCCCAGCTCCTGGAACGACGTGGCCCCGACCAGGCAGGGCAGACCCGCTACCGCTTCCACGATCTGATGCGGGTGTTCGCGCGGGAATGCCCGATCGGCCAGCGGCCACCCGATAATGGCTTTCCTCGCCGCGCCGGGGAGCTGGCGGAGCACGGTGACCTTTCCCCCGCTGGGGCACAGCCCACCGGGACAGCACAGCCCACCGAGGAACAGCCCACCGCCGCGACAGCACCGGCTGAAGCCGGGCCGCTGAACACCGTCGGCGACGAACTGCGCCCCGCCCTGACCAGGCTGCTCTCGGCCTACCTGACCGTCATCGACCGCGCGACCGCGGTCTTCTCGCCGGGTAGGTCACTGACGATCGACAACCCGGTCGCGCGTTCCACGTCAACGGACGACATCGTCTCCGCGCTGGCCGCGGGGCCGCTGGTATGGTTCGGCATCGAGCGGATCAACCTTCACCTCCTGATCGAGCAGGCATCCGCGCGGGAACTCGACGAGATGACGTGGCGGCTGGCCGCGGCGGCCGCCCGGTTCTACGAGTTCAACGGCTACTGGGACGACTGGGATCGGACGCACGGTCTGGGCCTGACGGCGGCTCGCCGGGCAGGCGACCCACTCGCTGAGGCCATCATGTTGTGCGGTCTCGGCGACCGGAACATCCTCCTCGCTTTCGAGGAGGCGTTCTGGCGTCTGAGCGCCTCCGGCACCGACCCGGACGACCAGCCCGCGGTCGACGCGAACAGCGCGGCACGCGACCACCTCGATCTCGCCACTGAACGCTTCACCCGTAGTTACGAAATCTTCACTGCCATCGATCACGCTTTCGGCGAGGCACGCAGCCTGCACGGGCTCGCCGATGCCTGCCGCGGCAAGGGCCGGTTCGACGAGGCGACGGAGCTCTTCGACCGCGCGCTGCAACTGTTCCGCCGCTCCAACAGCCCGGCCGCGGAGGCCGAGACGCTGGTGTGCCTGGCAATGTGCCACGGCAACCGCCAGGAGCTCTCCGAGGCCGTCACCTGCCTGTCGACGAGCCTGTCCATCGCGCGGGATCTCGACAACCGGCCGCTGCAGGCATACGCGCTGCGCCGCCTCGGTGACCTCTACCGCAGCCAGACGCGGTTGGAACGCGCGCTCGCCGCGTACAACGAATCCCTGACGCTGCTCGCGGCCCTGCCCGACCCGCTGTGGGAACCGCGCGTCCTGATCCGCCGCGGGGACATGCTCGCGCAGATGGACGACATCGCCAGCGCCCGACGATCCTGGCAACAGGGCATCAACCTGCTACGCCAGACCCGCTCCGCGGAACTCGCCGTCGCGGAACAGCGGCTGTCCTCAACCATGCCCGCCAAGCCCGCCCAGTTCGGCGGCGGCAGGCTGCTCGGCGGCTTCGACCCTGAGTACTTCATCAGCCGTGCCGCCGCCAGCCGGCGGATCGTACAGGTCCTGAACACGTGGACCGACCTGGTCACCACCCTGCATGAGCAGGCGTTCGCAACGGCTGTGAACAGCGCGTTGAACGGCGGTGCGCTCGTGCAGATCCTCCTGCTCGACCCGGACTCGCCCGCTGCCGCGCAACGCGAGGAGGATCTGGACCGCACCATCAACGTCCCCGAGGCCATCCGGGACAACCTGCGCCGGCTCGACGCGATCCGAACGGGCCTGGACCCAGGCCTTAGACACCGAATGTCCGTGCGTGTATACACCGAGCAGCCGCTGACAAGTTACCATCGATGGGACAATGGGGCCATTGTATCGACATATCCGGTTGGTCGCTCTTCAGCGGTTTCCACCCAGCACGAGACGACCATCGACTCCACGCTCGTCCAGTTCATCGAAGAACGCTTCGCCGCCCTGTGGCGCCCGGAGGTCAGCATCAGCCTTGATGACTACCTGAAGCTGCCGCTGTTGATTGGTTCGTGCACGGACGGCCCCCTGGAACTGACCGTGCGGTACGTACGAACCGAGGGCGCGGTCTACCTGGCCGATGACACGCTGGCCCGGCTGGTTCGCGCCAGCGGCCCGGATGGCCTCCTCACGCAGGTCACGGGGAACCGCCATCCCCTGCTGCCGCTGGGAAGATGCCGTGCGCTTCTCTGTCGCGACGACCCATCCCGGGTCAGGGCGTTCTTCGCGCAGAAATACGGCGTGGAGCACGATGCTGTCCTGCGCCTGTCACCACTGCGGCCAACGGACCCCACGGCGATACGGTTGTGACCGTGGGAGATGGCGATGCTACCGCGGCACACGCCTGCCCCCTGGTGATCATCGACCTGTGGGGGGTACGGCCCCGCCATGTTCCGCACGCGGCCGCGAGGATGGCGCTGGACCGCCGGCACTTGCGGCGCACAACCGGTCTCGTCTTCGCCAGGTCCCTCGGCACCGGACGCGGCCGGACGTTCGGTCCGCGCGACGCCGACGTGCTGCGCTGGGCTGTGCTGACCGTCTGGGCTTCCGCGCGGGAAGCGGCCTCGTTCGAACGGTCCGCCATGATCGGCGCATGGTCCGCCATTGCCTACGAACGGTGGCGAGCCGAGCTCCACCCGTTGTCGTCCCGGGGACGATGGGCCCGTCAGCGTCCGTTCGGTGACCCGGTGACGCAGCCCGCGGGCCTGGCGCGGCCAGCCGGCCCGATCGCGGCGATCACCAGAGCCAGGCTGTCGTTGCGGCGGGCGCCCGCTTTCTGGCGGTCGGTGCCGCCGGTGGCCGAGGACCTCACCCGTTGCGAAGGCCTGCGGTTCGCGGTGGGGATCGGCGAGGCGCCACTCGGCCTACAGGGAACATTCAGCGTCTGGGACGACGCTGACGCGTTACGCCGGTTCGCCTATGGCAGCCCGGCCCATACCGACGTCGTACGGCGCACCTTTGAACACGGCTGGTACAAAGAAGAGCTCTTCGCGCGTTTCGCCGTCCTGCGTACCCACGGAACGGTGAACGGATGTGACCCGCTGGCACGATCCGGCCGAACACCTTCCAGCGCCGATCTCTAAGCAGCGTAAGCAGCGCGGACCGCGGGGCTGGCAGTGGCGGCGGCCACCACGACCATCCCCGCGGTTAAACACTCATTGAAGATCGCGAGGCACAGTGGAAGTTATGCCAAACTCAGCTTCCGCCTGAGCCCGGCGCACAACACAAGACACAACAAGAACCGCTCATCACACACGAGACCATAAACGCGCCTTTTGGCGGCCATGTTTCGCCTGATCTTGCCAGCCGAATGGAAACAGGAATGTCCACATCCGCCGAGCCCGGCATATACTTCCGCTCGCACCGGCCCCGTCCCACCCGCCGGATCCTCGTGGCGACCGGGGTGGGCGAATCCACCCGGTTGTCCCTGACCTCGCTCCCGCTGGTGTGGCTGCGAGCGGACCTCGCAGCCACACCAGCGGCGCTGTCCGGGGCGTTGTCGACGCTGCGGCCCCACACCCTGGTCGTCGGCGCCAACCCCGTCGACGCGAGCACGATAGCCGCTTGGGCGACGGCAGTCCGGGCACAGAATGATCACAACAAACTTCTGATCATTCGTCGCGGAACCTCGCTCGCGGCAATCGACTGTGACGCCGCGGCCCGTCACGACGTCACGGTTGTCAACACTCCCGAGGTCAACGCCCGCCACATCGCCCGTTTTGTCGTCGACGCGCTGCTGATCGCGCAGGCCAGCCCGGCCGGGCTGGCCACCCCGCTGACAGTCGGCCTGATCGGAGCCGGCTCGATAAACGGGCGGGTCGCGCGGGCCGCCGCCGCTCAAGGCCATCGGATTCTTGTCCACACACCGTCCCTGGCTGCTGATCCGCAGGCCCGGGTGAGCTGGCTGGCCGAACATGTGCTGACGGCTGCGGCCGTCACCTTCGCCCCCGACATCGACACTGTTTTCGCAGGCTCTGACCTGCTCAGTGTCGCGGTACCGCTGACCGTCGGCGGCGCGCACCCGACCCGCGGCCTGGTCGGCGCGGAACAGGTTAAGACGTTCATCGGCAGCCGGATCGTAACGATCTGCGAACCTGACGTTCTCACCGAGGACGCGGTCACAGATGCTTACGCCAGACGCGAGCTGACCGTCGTCATCGACAACGCGCCTGGGCTGATCGACCCGCTCCGCCGGCAGATCCTGGATCGCTTCCCGGACAGCACGGTCCTGCGGCCGGGCTTCACCCTCAGCTCAGCGGCGATGCGCATGCCCGGCTGCGCCGAAGATCTCGACCAGGCGGTTCTCACCGTCGTCGCCAGCAGCGAGATTGCCGATCTGGTCACCGGCCTGGACAGCAACCTGGACACCGAGAGCGCCCGCGAACCGCTGGCCGATCGTCGCGCGCACAACCCGCGTCACCATCGGAGCGATCCCGCCGAAACTGTGATCATCGGCGGTGGGATCGTCGGGCTGACCATCGCGCTGAGCCTGCACACGGCCGGATGGCGCAATCTGCGGGTACTGGACGCGGCCCCGGCCGACCACACTGACCCGAAGCGGCAGGGCACGACCTACGGCGGAACCGACGGACGCCACCTGTCGCTGACCGAGACGGTTCCACACGCTGACGCGTCCCGGCGCACGGTTCTCGCCCGTCCACCCCGGGACGGCGGATGGCAGCTACGTGACCCACTCACCCTCAGTGATACTGAGCGTGAGTGGGTGGCGGCTTTCGAGGGCTTTACCGACCGTCCGGGCCTGCGTGCGCTCACAGCTGATCTCGCGATCGGTATCAACCGGCTCGGCCTGCGCGGCTGGGAGACGTTGTTCGCCCGCTATCCGCACGCCTTCGAGCGGCTGCGCCGGGATGCTCGGCTGCCCCGCTGCTACCTGTCCGCGGCTGATCTCGCCGCCGGGACGCGGCTGCAGACCGCAATCGACGCCGCGGCCAGCGTCCTGAGCCCGGACGAGATCGCGCTGCGCTGGCCCGCGCTCGTGACAGCCGCCGGCGGCCTGACCGAAGACCCGAATCAGCCGCCCCCCGCGGCCATCCACGGCGCAGTCGAAGTCGACGGGTACGCCGTCAACATCCACCAGCTTGCCGACGCCGTCCGCGATCTCGTTGTGGCTGTCGGCGTGCCCGTGCATGCCGGCAGCCCGGTGCGCTGTCTGCGCCAGGTCGGGAACGGCGATTCGGGCCACGGCCGTGAGAGCCACCCGAACGAGGTGGAACTCGTCCTCAGCGATGGTACGACCAGACGGGCCGGCACCGTCATCGTCACGGTCGGCGGGCGTGACCTGGTCGCCCTTGTGGGTGCGGACGCGGCATCGTCTGGAACGGTCCAGCACGTCCTCGGAGTTTCGCTGACGATGCCCAATCCCGGTCTGCGGCACGCCCTGAAGGTGCACGCGCCGGACCCTGTCGGGGTCGTCAACATCACCTTGTCTCCGGACTCCGCCGTGATACACGCCAGCGGGGGATTCGGCTATCTGGGCCTCGCCCGCCCGCGGGCGGGCGATCCGCGAGTCGCGGAACTGATGGCGGCGCTGGAGGAGACCGTCGGGCGGCTGCTTGCCCGGCCGCCCGGCGCAGCCGGGCCGCATCCGGTCCTCGACCGCCGCACCTGTGAACGCCCGATGACCCCAGACGGCCTCCCGGTGCTGGAGGCCGTGGACGCCTTCGGCGGGCGAGTCGTGGTGGCCGCCGGGACGAACGCGGGCGGCACCGTACAGGCGCCGGCCCTCGCCATCCTGGTCGAGGATCTGCTCAACGGCGGACCCGGCGGCGTTCACCTGGCGCTGCGTCCTGACCGGACCAGCCTACGGAGCACGCGGGTACCGGTGCCCACCTGAGCTGGCTCGGCGACGCCGCGGGCACCCGTTATTGTCGAGCACCTCAGATGGTGTACGAGACGGACACGCCCCGCGAGTGGTCAGCCCACGGCTGACCGATCAACATGGTGCGTGGTGAGGACAAGTGCGCGAGGGAGGCAAGCTTGATGGAGAACATCGGGCTGGTCCGCTGGACACCCGCGCGGATGCGTGCCCGGCTGACCGACGTCATCGGCGTCTACAAGGCCGCCTTCCTGGACGTCCACGAGCCTGATCCGGCGCGTGCGGCGATCGAGCGGACCATGCATGCCCGCCGGCACGCTGAGCGTCGGGATCTACGCGCGGTGGCGGCGCTGCTGCCGGACGACCGTCTGATCGGTTTCACCTATGCCCTGCCCGGGCAGAAGGGCCAGTGGTGGCACGACGTCGTCAGTGACGCGCTGCCCCCCGAGGACGCCGTGCGGTGGCTCGGGGACTGTCTGGAGATCGTCGAATTCCACGTCCTGCCGGAGTTCCAGGGGCAGGGGGTGGGGCGCGAACTGATGCGGGAACTGTTGCGGGACGCGCCACAGCGCACGGCCGCGCTGTCGGCGCTGGAACTTCCTGACAGCCGTGCCCGGCGGCTGTATGCCAGCGAGGGTTTTGTGCCGCTGTTGTCGAACTTCCAGTTCCCGGGAAGCTGGGTCGAATACGCGGTGCTGGGTAAACACCTCACGCCCACCGAGCCCGGCCAGGAAGGAGAGTCCCGGTCCCGCAAGGCTGAACCGCGCACGGGCCGGGCTCACGGCGCCAACGGCCCGCGGGTACGTGCCGTCTGATCCGGCCTGTGTTCGGCCTTGCGTTCCGGAAGGCCCGGCACGGCGGAGCACCCTCGTGCCGTCTTCGGCGTCTCGGCCCGCGCGGGCCCGCCACGACAGGTCCCGATACCCGAGACCTGTCGTGGCGGGCCTTCTCCCGTGGGCCTTCGCGGCTGCCACCGTCGCCGCCCAGATCCCGTATCCCCTGGTCACGAACGCCGGAAAACACGATCTCACAGTAACGTCGGTGTTGCTTTTCACCACGGCCTCGGTTATCCACGCGGTCCGTACCCGCGGCGCCGGATGGGCTGCCCGCATGGTCATGGTGAGCGTCGGTGGTGGTCTGGCCGCCGAGATCGCCGGGGTCCACACCGGCCTCGTCTTCGGCCGCTACAGCTACACCGGCACCCTCGGGCCGGCCGTCGGCGGAGTACCCGTGGTGATCCCGTTGGCCTGGACGATGATGGCCTACCCAGCCTTCACGCTGGGACGCTACACCGCCCTGCGACTTGCCGAGTCACGTGGTCGTGACGCCGCGGGCCCCGGAGCGCACCCAAGCGCCATGATCACCGCCCTGCTGGGAGGCCTGCTTCTGACAGCCTGGGATCTCTATCTGGACCCGCAGATGGTGGCCGCCGGCTACTGGCGATGGTCGGGCGACGGGCCCGCCCTCAACGGCATTCCGCTGTCGAACACGGCCGGCTGGCTGGTCGTGGGCACTCTGATCACAGGGAGCCTGGCCCTGATACCGCGACGGCGGGCCATCCCGGCTGACCGGTTCCCCGACCACCTGCCGATCTTCATGATCGGATGGACCTATGCCTCGTCGTTGCTCGCGAACCTGGTGTTCTTCGACCGTCCTGGTGTGGCGTTCGCCGGTGGCGTCGGCATGGGGACGCTGCTCGCCGGTACGGCAACCGCGGCCGTGGCAACGCGCCGGCAGCACCGGCGGGCCTCGTGACCTCCCGGCGACCGGCCCTGGGCCGGCGTTCACGGCCGGCACGGCCGGGCCGCTGGGCGCGGCTGTCACTGCTTACAGGCACGGTCGCCGCGGGCGTGCTCACCGTGCACACCGCGGTGAACGCCCGTCTGTTGCGGGTCGCGCCGGGCGCCCAGCCGGTGACCGAGCTGGTGAGTGTGTTGCTGCCGGCACGCGACGAAGCCGGACAGGTGACCGCGTGCCTGTCCGCGGTGCTGGCCTCGGTCGCGCTCCCCCACCTTGAAGTGATCGTCTATGACGACGCCTCCACCGACAGCACCGCCGAGGCGGTGGGCAGGGCGGCCGAGGGTGACCCCCGCGTCCGGATCATTCACGGCGGCACGCTGCCGGCCGGATGGCTCGGCAAACCGCATGCGTGCGCCAGGCTCGCCGATGAGGCGCGGGGGAGCGTCCTGGTGTTCATCGACGCGGACGTCACCGTCGCCCCGGACGGGATCGCCCGGACGGTCGGGCTGCTGCGCGCGAGCGGTCTCGGCCTTGTCTCGCCCTACCCCCGCCAGGACGCTCGAACGGTCGCGGAACGGCTGGTCCAGCCACTCCTGCAGTGGTCGTGGCTGGCGTTGCTGCCGCTGCGGCTGGCTGAACAGTCCTTGCGTCCGTCGTTGTCCGCGGCAAACGGGCAGCTCCTGTGCGTCGACACGACCGTTTATCACCAGGCCGGTGGACATACCAGCGTCCGTGGCCATGTGCTCGAGGACATAGCGCTGCTGCGCGCGCTGAAGGCGGCGGGAGCGCGCGGGGTTGTCACGGACGGGACGGACATCGCCCGGACCCGGATGTACCACGGCTGGCCGCAGCTACGCGACGGCTACGCGAAGTCGCTGTGGGCCGGCGGCGGAAGCATCCGCGCAAGTGCCGGCCAGGTCGGCATACTGGCCTGGCTCTTCGTGCTCCCGGCCGTTGCCATGCTGCGCGGTTCCCGGACAGGTCTCGCCGGCTATGCGCTGGGAGTGGCTGGACGAGTGATCGCGGCACGGCGCACCGGCGGCCGGAGCTGGCCCGACGCCCTGGCGCACCCGCTGTCCATCTGCGTGTTCGGCTACCTGACCGCGCTGTCCTGGGCACAGCGGCTACGCGGCACCGCCACCTGGAAGGGCCGTCCCGTCTGAGAGCGTGTT
>NZ_CAKJTO010000014.1:8310-38324 GCF_917627405.1 Protofrankia sp. Cj5 | reverse complement strand
AAACACGCTCTGACCGATGAAAACCGGCCGTACAGCCGATGAACGGAACACGATGGCATACCGGCGGGCGTATCCGGCCGCTACGGCCCACTTCGTGCGTGAGGTCCGATTCCCTGTCTCCTCCGACGCTGGTCGGCCGCTGCCCCGTTCCAGGTCGACCGGGGTCACGCGGCCGCGAGTCGACCTCGGCCTTCGGATGCCTCGCGGCCAATCGTCATCGATACCCAGCGGAACCAGCCGATCTTCAAACCGTGGATGGTACGAGACTGCGCGGACATGAAGATCGAGTTCGTCGGAATGACCTTGAAGAACGCACCGAGCATCGTCACCGCCGCATTCATGAATCCCGGTGGCGCGCGGGCTGATCTCACCTACACGCCGGCCGGTAGCGAACAGCCCGGGGAGGTCGCCTATGGCGAGCCCTTCACCGTTCAGCCGGTCAACAACCCGCTCACCGTGATGACCATCGGCGGCGGCGCCATCAAACGTGTGCTGGAACAGCGGGGCAGGACCAACCGGATCCTCCAACCAGCCGGAATCACCTACAATTACAGCGGCGGCGCACCCGTCGGCTCGACGGTAAGCAACGTGGCCATCGGCGGATAGCCGCTGAATCCCGCGACTTCCTGCCGGATCACCGAAACCTGATGTTGGCGACACGAACGCGGAACAGCGGGCTCCGCTCATCCCAGCCCCCGTACCATGACGAGAAAAATTCGGTGTGGTAACTATTTTTCGTGGCGGCTGGAGGTGTCGTGGCCCACGCAGCGCTCCGGGTGCGTTCATGCTGGTCTTATGCAAGCCTCGCTGGTCGATTGAGGGGAAACATATGGACGTGGCAATACGGCTGCTGGGAAGCGCCACGGACGATCTCCGGTCGTTGCAGGCCTGGCTGGTCGCGGAAGACGAGTTACGCGGCCGGGTGGAGTCCATCGAACAGCCACCGGCTCCAGGCCAGCTGGGGTCGGCCCTCGATACGCTGATCGTCGCGCTGGGTCCGGGCGGTGCCGTATCGGTGCTGCTCGCAGGCCTGATCTCCTGGATTCGGAGCCGGCACAGCGATGTGGATATCACCGTGGAACGGCGGGACGGCCATACCACGATCCGGCTGTCGGCACGGCGGATACGGGAGCTGAACGCCGCCAGCCTCCGGGACGAGATCGACCAGCTCGGCCAGGCACTCAGCGGCCAGGCACTCAGCGGGCCGCTCCCCCCGGTGGCGAGCGATGACCCGAGCCTGCCCGTGGGTCCCCGCCGCGGCCAGCCCGGCGCGAACCGCGCACCGTGACCGGGCTGGCCAATCCGGGGGTGCGGGTGCTGCTCGTCGGTACCAGCATGCACGAGCCGGGGTCACGGCTGCCCGATGTTCCCGCGGTCACCCGTACCGTCACCGACCTCGCGCGGTGCCTGACAGACCGCTGCGGCCTGCCCAAGCCGGGGCTGCGCACGCTGGTCGACCCGGCCGACCCGATCGTGTTCGACCGTGCGGTCAGCGCCGCGGCCCGGGAGGCCAGCGACGTCCTGCTCGTCTACTACGTCGGCCACGGGCTGCTCAGCCCGGACGGCGAGCTGCACCTGGCCACCGCCGCCTCGCTCGACCTGACCCGGCCACCGGCGCCGCATTACCAGGCCCTTCCCTACCGCACCCTCCGTGACACCCTCGCCAACTGCCGGGCGCGGACGGTGGTGGTCGTGCTGGACTGCTGTTTTGCCGGCCGGGCATCGGCTGCGCTGCTCACCGGCACCGATGACGTGTTCGCGATGACCGCCGTCCGCGACAGCTACCTGCTCACCGCCGCCGCACCCGAGGAGGCGGCCCTGGCGCTGCCGGGCGAGCGGCACACCGCGTTCACCGGCGCGCTGATCGACCTCCTGACCAGGGGTGACCCGACCGGCCCGCCGCGGCTCACCCTCGAACGCGCCTACCGTTATCTCGCCCGTGCCCTGCCCGCCGCCGGCCGGCCGGAACCGCGCCGCAACGCCGGCGGTAGAGCCGGTGATCTCATGCTCACCGACAATCGGGCTTACCGGCCGCCCCCGCCCGCACGCCGCCCTGGCCAGCCCGGCGACGATCAGGAAACAGTCCGGCCCGACAGCCACACCGACACCGATCCCGTCGAAGACATCTGCCCCTACCGGGGCCTGGAGGCCTACGGCCCGAACGACGCACGATTCTTCTTCGGCCGTGACACGCTCACCGCCACGCTGCTGGCGCGGCTCACCGACCGGCTCACCGATCCCCAACCGGTGATGGTGGTGGGGGCCTCCGGCTCGGGCAAATCGTCGCTGCTACGCGCCGGGCTCATCCCGGCGGTACGTGCCGGCAAGCTGGATGTACCCGGATCATGGGAATGGCCGTGCCATATCATCACCCCGGGTTCGGACCCGCTCGCCGAGCTGGCCTCGCTGCTGGCCCGCGCCACTGGCAGCCAGCCGGAGGCTGTTCGTGCTCTCCTGGCAGATGATCCACAACGGGCGGCTGATCTCACGGAGAGCGCTGTTGATGCCGCGATGCCCGCCGATACCGGCTACACCGCCGAGCCGGGGGCGACGGCCGGCGCCGCCGCGCCGACGCCGCGGATGCTGTTGGTCGTCGACCAGTTCGAGGAGCTGTTCACCAACGACATCCCCGCCACCGACCAGCAGGCCTTCGTCCGGGCACTCACCGCCGCCGGCACCCCCCGGAACAACATCCCGCCTCCTGCCCTTGTCGTCATCGGGATGCGCGCGGACTTCTACGGCCGCGCCACGGAGCACCCCGAACTCGTCGGCGGGCTGAGCGACGGCCAGGTCCCCGTCGGGCCGATGACCCGCGCCGACCTCATCGACGTCATCCGCCGCCCCGCGCAGGAAGTCGGGCTCGATCTCGAAGCCGGCCTCGTGGAGGTTCTCCTGCGAGACCTCGGTGTCGGCGTAGCCATGGACGGCGTCGGACCCGGCCGCGTCCACGGCGTCAGCGTCCTGCCGCTGCTGTCCTATGCGTTGCTGACCACCTGGCAGCACCGTGACGACCGGTTGCTTACCGCCGCGGGCTACGCCGCGACGGGCGGCATTGACAACGCCGTCGCCACCACCGCCGAACGGGTCTATGCCGCGCTCGACAAGGCCGGCCAGGCCGCGGCCCACTGGCTGCTGCTCCGCCTCGTGCACGTCAGTGCCGACGGAGGTGAGGACACCCGACGCCGTCGTTCCCGCGCTGAGCTGATCGCCGAGTACCCGGACGGGAGCGCCGTCGAAGCGGTGCTCGACGCCTTCGCGGCCGAAAAGGCCCGCCTGCTCACCATCGGTCAGGATACCGTGCAGATCACGCACGAAGCGCTGCTGCATGCCTGGCCAACCCTACGTTCCTGGATCGACACCGACCGGTCCGCCCTCGTCGCCGAACAAGGCCTCAGCGATGACGCCACGACCTGGCGGGACAGCGGCAATGACCCCGACCTGCTCTACCGCGGCACCCGGCTGGCCCTGGCCCGCGAGCGGGTCGAGACCTCCGGCCGGCACGACAGCCTCGCCCCGGCCGCCCGGACCTTTCTCGCTGCCAGCATCGACGCCGACAACGCCCGTGCCGAGGCTGAACGCCGCCGAGCGCGCCGGACCATGCTGTTCGCCATCACCAGCACCGCCTTGTTGATTCTGACGCTGGTCGGAGCCGGCGTGGCCGTCATCAACCAACGAGACGCCAGATCCCAACAGCAAATCGCAACCGCCCGGCAGCTCATCGCGCAAGCCGACGCCATTCGAGCCGTCGACCCCCGCGTCGCTCTGCAACTTGCCGTTGCGGCCTATCGCATCCACCCGAGCGACGAAACCCATTCTGGTCTGCTCAGCACACTCACCGCCATGCGCTACCGAGGAGCTCTTCGCAACGACAGCGGCACTGTGTCATCTGTTGCTTTTGCCTCGGACGGACAGACACTGGCCACCGGCGGCAGCGACGGCAGCATACTTCTGTGGGAACTCCCCGGCCAGCACGGCGCCGACGCATACGGACAGCCCTTCCCCGGGCAGCCCCATGCATTCGGCAGGCCTTTCAGCAAACAACGCAGTGTGGTTTCCGTGGCTTTCGCCCCGGACGGACGGACGCTGGCCACCGGCGGCGGCGACGGCACCACGGTTCTGTGGGATGTCACCGACCATGCCAATGCCCATGCCCTCGGGGAGCCGTTGGCCGGAAGCGGCGGCAGCGCGGTATCAGTGGCCTTCGCACCGGCCGGGCAAACCCTGGCCATCGGCGACGGCGACGGCACGCCGCACCTCTGGGACGTCATCGACCGTGCCCACCCCCGCTGGCTCAACCCCGAACAGGAGCGGACCGCTCATTCCGGGCCGGTGACCTCGGTAGCATTCGCGCCCGACGGGCAGACGCTGGCTACCACCAGCGGTGACGGCAGCGCGGTCCGCTGGGACGTCCGCGACCGAAGCCATCCCCGCCGGGACGGGCCGCTGCTGGCCGGCCACCAAGAGCCGGCGTATTCCGCGGCGTTCACGTCCAACGGACGCATACTGGCTACCGGCAGCGATGGTATCGTCTCCCTCTGGGACATCACCGATCCCACTCAGGCGCGGCTCGAACAGGCGATAGCCGGTCACCGAGGGCCTGTGGCCTCGGTGGCCTTCGCGCCCGACGGGCACACACTGGCTACCACCAGCGGTGACGGCAGCGCCTTTCTCTGGGATCTCACCAACCGGCCGGAGAGGCTCGGCCCGCCTTTGGGCCATCACACTCCGGTGACCGAGGTGTTTTTCGATGGGAACACCCTCGTCGGCCGCGGCTCGGACGGCTCCGATATCGGCTGGGACATCACGGACCGGACGCGGCCCCAACAACTCGAAGCACCCCCGGCTGGCTACCGTGACCGGACGCTGTCTCTCGCCCTGTCGCCGTCCGGGAGAACCCGTGCCATCGGCGGCGATCCAGACGGCAACGTGACTTTGGAAGACGTCACGGACAGAGACCATCCACGGCAACTCGGCCAGCCCCTCACCGGTCACCGAACAGCGGTGACCGCCGCGGCTTTCGCGCCCGGCGAGCATACGCTGGCCACTGCCAGCAGCGACGGTATGGTGATTCTCTGGGATGTCGCCGACCGGAGCCGGCCGCGACGACTCGGCCAGCCCCTCACCGATCATCTCAAATCAGTGACCTCGGTGGCCTTCGCGCCCGACGGACACACACTGGCCACCGGCAGCAGCGACCACACTGTCATCCTTTGGGATGTCGCCGACCGGAGCCGGCCGCGACGACTCGGCCAGCCCCTCACCGATCATCTCAAATCAGTGACCTCGGTGGCCTTCGCGCCCGACGGGCACACACTGGCCACTGGCAGCAGCGACGGTACGGCCATCTTGTGGGATCTCACGAGTCTCGACGACCTCCGGAAATACGCGGTACACCATGCGTGCGCCATCGCGGGAGGAAGTCTCGACAGGGACGAGTGGGCCCGCTACATTCCGGTGCTGCCGTACCGGGAAACCTGCCCTACCGGACAGGCCAGTTAACGTGGCTTCATTTTCTCATCTTTGCTCGCACACCTGGTCCCAGCCGGGAGAAAGCTGTTCAGAACCACTCCTGCGCGGACCAGGGAACCTGATCGAGAGCCGGAGGAAAATGCAGATGAAACGCATCTTCACTGGACTGGTGGCAGTTTTCTTTACCCTTTCAACAGCCGGTTGCCACTCGTCCGTCAATAATAGTGAGGACTCCACCAGGACACTGATTTTCACAGCGGTTCCCAGCCGCCCCTCCGGACCCCTGGAGGAATCCTTCCGGCCGATTCTCAGATTGCTTGAGGAAGAGACCGGCAGGAAGATCCGGTTTCAGGCCGCGCCGGACTACGCGACGGTCATCGAAGGTGTCCGCACCGGGCAGGTCGACATAGCCGAGATGGGACCGTTCTCCTATGTGCGCGTCAAGCGGCTGGGTACCCAGGCCACTGCCGTGGCGGCCCGGGTGGTCGAGAAGGGAGACATCCCGGGATACTATTCCTATGGCATCACACGTGCGGATTCACCAATCACCTCTCTCGCCGGCTTCCGTGACAAAAAGGTCTGTTTCGTCGACAAAAACTCCGCCTCTGGATATCTGTACCCAAAAGCCGCGCTACTAAAAAACGGTATCTCGCCGGAAAATGATCTCACGGCGATCTTTACCCGTAGTCACGACTCCTCGGTAGAAGCGGTATCCAACGGGCAGTGCGACGCCGGATTCGCCTACGATTCAGTAGTTAATCATCGACTGCTCGAGGAGGGGCAACTCAAGCCCGGCGAGATCAAAATCCTATGGAAATCCGAGGAAATTCCCGGCGGCCCACTGGTGATCAATAACAGTCTGCCAGTGGCACTACGCGGAAAAATAATCACAGCATTGCAACAGAAAGCCAACGCCGACTACCTGCGGTCAAAGGGGTTCTGCGAGGGCCAGTGTGCCATCACCGACGGATATGCGTACGGTTTCGGACCTGTCACCGACGCCAACTACGACAGCGTACGCGCGGTGTGCAAAACCGTCGGGGAAAAGTCCTGCGTGGACAACTGACCAACAATGCCGGCTCAGTCCGGGACCGGCACGCACCGGCATCGGCTCGACGGGGACCCAGGGCCTACTGCAGTAGCGCACCGATGGGAGAGAGCAGGGCACAGCCGATAAGCGCCGTGTGCCGGTCGAGCGAACTGCCCAGCCGGCGCAGTGCCTCCACATCGTCGCGTATCGACCACAACCGTTCCGCTTCCGTCCACGCAAGATTTCGGGTGAACTCCACGAGGCGATCCTCGTACCAGTCGTCGAGTCTCCCGTTCAGCCGGTCGATGAAGAGCTGCCAGGTCTTCAGGTAGCTGCGCCGCAACTCGGGTATCGCCTCGAAGAACACCTGGTTGATGAGAAGGTAGTCCTGATGCTGCGCCTCTTTCGACGGGCCGGACCCCAGCGCCTTCCAAGTCGAGAGCAGGGCGAACGGCAGATCGAAGTTGACATGCGCGTTCACTCCCGCGACCGCGGCGGGCAGGGCGTGCACGCCGCGGTCGTTCAGCCGCCTGAAAAGCACCTTCCAGGCCTCCGGAGTATCGGGATCCGACTCCCCCCAGAGGCGGAGCGCATTGAAGTAGCGCTTGGCGAACTCGACATCGAGCAGTGTCAGGAACCCCGGATCCTGGAAGTCCCCCTGCCGCAGGTGTTTAAGGATCATGCTGGTGATGGTCCAGTACAGGTGGTTGAAGTCGGCAATCGGGTTCTGCGCATTCTCCGGAGTTGCCTTCTGCAGCATCACCTTCAGCTCGCCCAACTGGGCGACAACATCGGAAACATCGCTGGGGTTGCCGGCGACGATGTTGGTGATCTCCTGCTGTACGGTTCCCCAGACCAGCTGCTTCATACGGCGCTCCACTTCGTCCTCGGCGCGGACCCATCGACATCATGCTTGTCAGCTTCGGTCCGGTCCACCGGTTTTATGGCGCCTTTGGGCGCGGGTCACCTGGCAGGAGCTTCAGGAGCCACCGCTCCGGCGTCCAGGTGCTCAGGTAGCAGGATTCCAACGCCCAGCCGTCAGGGCATCAGTGTAACGACGTATTTTGGGAAAATAGATTGTTTATCGTCGGCGCGCGCCTCTTTCAGTGCGGCGCGACAGCTCACTCTCGCCGTTGGTTGCGCTGGTAGATCGCCGTAGCCTGCACTCGGGTACGAACCCCTAGCTTCTCAAGGATATGTGTGATATGGACCCCGACGGTACGCGGGCTGATGTACAGGAGCTGCGCGATCTCGCGGTTACGGTCGCCGGCCGCGACCCGCGCGAGCACCTGTAGTTCCCGGTTGGTGAGAACCGCCAGTTCGTCGACGTATGCGCGCCGGCCAGCGGAAGGGGTCCCGGTGGCCGTGGCGGGGGACGCCACGCCAGGTTGACGCGGCGCGTCGTGCTCCCCGGCGACCGGTGGACCGGAGGCCGATCGCTCCGGCAATGGGACCCGCGCGCGCTCCGCCAAGCCCCTGATTTCTTCAAGAAAGGGATGGGCGCCGAGATCCGTGGCGGTGCGGTAAGCATCTTGCAGAGCATGGGTCGCTTCAGCATTCCGAGTACGTTGAGCGAAAAGCGCCTCAGCCTGACGCAGCCGAGCATACGCGGCCGGGTACGGATGCTTACGGCGTTCCCAGGCCTCCGCGGCCCGCGCCCACGCCGACGGTTCGGAGCGTCCTTCAAGCCGGCTGATCTCAGCCGAGCACAGCTCCTGGTAGCCGGTGACCGCCTCGCGTACCGGTCCGGCCGCGGTGGCGCTGTCACGAGCGATGCATGCAGCGACCTGGCACAGGCGGCGGACAGCCTGCCCGTCAGGCTCGGCGCCGCCGCTGCGGGCTTCCGCCTCGGCGCGCAGCCCGTGCCAGACCAGCGGAGCCTGGAGCCAGACATCGTCGGACCGGCTTTCGGCCAGGTCAAGCCCCTGTTGTATCGCGTCGCGGGCCTCGGCTGGCCGGCCGCGCCACATGGCGAGTCCAGCACGCAGAGTAAGCAGCGGCAAGATGTGCCGGGCGCCACCACCGGCAGCCAGCAGCGTGTCGATGGCTTCCAGGTCGCGTTCAGCGGCGTCCAGGTCACCGTAGCCGATGCGTACCCGGCAGCGGGCGAGTAGCAGCTCCACCGCGTCCGCGCCGGACGGCCGATGGTGGAAGGCCGCGGCTATCACCTCTTCCGCCTGCGCCCACCAGCCCAGCCGGAACAGGCCGTTGGCGGCCACGGCCAGCAACCGGGTGCCGTAGGTGCGGCCGAGTCCGTCCCGCTCGGCGCGGTCCGCGCCGTGGCGGGCCACCGCCACGCCCTCCTCCAGCTCGTTGAGCGGTCCGGTCAGCAACTCGGCCAGTTGAACGTACGTACGGGCGATGTCCACCAGACCACCGAGCCGCTCAGCCGTGCGCAGCGCGTCCCGTACGGTGACCACGCCCGCGGTGGGATCGTCCAGGTAGGCCTGGCTGGCGCCGAGCACGGCACCGGCGAGAACCACGGACGAGGCGGAGTCCTCGACGCCGCGGGCCAGCTCGAGAGCCTCACAGGCCCGCTTCCCGGCGTCAGCGTGGCGGCCCAGCAACAGCAACAGCTCCGCGGAGTGCGCCGCGGCGGTCGCCTTGTCCGGCGCGGTGCACCGATCGTCCTTCAGCGCTCGCTCGTACTCGACCTCGGCTTCGGTCAGGCGGCCGAGAGCCGCCAGGTAGCGGGCCCGGCGGATGTACACCCCCCACGGCGGCGGGGCCGCGCCGTACGCTCCCGGCTCTTCCAGCAAGGCCAGCGCCCGCTCATGCTCCCCACACCGATGGCCGGCTTCGGCGGTGCTCTGCCACAGCACGGTCATGTCGACATCGACCGATTCGCCACCACCCAGCTCCCTGGCCAGCTCCAGGGCGTCCGTCCAATGGTGGAAAGCCTCGGCCAGCCCGTGCAGCCGTTCGGCGTCCTCAGCGGCTGCCATGGCGGCCTGGAGCGAGCGGGCCCGCTCGCCGGCCAGCCGCCAGTGATAGGCCAGGCTTGCGTTCTGCAACCGCCCGCTGGACCGGGTCGACAGCGCTTCGGCGTACCGCCGGTGCAGCCGGACCCGCTCGCCCGGCAACAGGCCGGGCTCCAGCACTTCCTTGATCAGTCGGTGGTGGAACCAGTACCCCTCCTCAGCCGCCACCAGGATCCGCTTGTCCACCGCGGTCCGGATGGCCTGGATCAGCGGCACCTCCTCAAGGTCCACGACCTGAGCCAGCAGCTCGTGCTCCACCGGTTTCACCGCGGCGGCCAGCGCGCTCACCACGGTTCGCGCCGGTAACGGCAGCAGGGCCACCCGGGCGAGGACGATCTCCCGCAGCGTGTCGGACAGGCCCACGCGCCCATCGCGGGCGTCGCGGGCCAGCTCCTCCACGAAGAAGGGGTTCCCGCCGCTGCGCGTCCACACCAGATCCATCGCGGCTGGATCGAGCGGGCCTCCCACGATCGCGGTGGCCAGCCGCTCCGTCTCCGACTGGCCCAGCGGTGACAGCTCCACCAGGCGCACGGACCGCAACCGCCGCAGCTCCATCAGCATCAGCCGCAGCGGATCGCAGCCATGCAGGCTCTCCGCCCGTACCGCGCCGAGCAGGAGCAGCTGCACACCGCCCAGACCAGCCAACAGATAGAGCAGCAACTGCCGGGTGGTCCGATCGGCCCACTGCAGATCATCAATGATCAAAACAAGTATCCGGCCGTCGGCCACCGTGCCCAACCCGCGGGATAGCCGCTCCAGCAGCGCCCCAGCGCCATCGGAGCTGGTCGCCTCCCCATCCAGGATCTCCATGAGCTCCCGCAACACGGTGGCAGCCAGCGGCCTGGCCCGCTCCCATTCCGGCGAGACGCGCAGCAGGGCCTGCCGCAGCGGGTGCAGCGGCGAGGCGTCACCGATGTCCAGGCAGGAGCCGGACAGTACCACCGCGCCGGCCCGCGACATTTCCTCACCAGCCGCGGCCAGCAGGCGTGTCTTGCCCACACCGCTGTCCCCCACGACGAAGACGGCGGCGGTCTCCCCGTGCTCCACCTTGAGCAGCGCAGCCCGCAGGACCGCGAGGTCCTCGCTGCGGCCAATGAACGGGCACTCGCCCCCGGCCGGCCTCATAGGCCGCGGTGAGGTCGGCCGGATGTGTCAATCAGATCTCCGACATGAAGAGTGCAAGTTTCAGACATACGTCGTTCTACCGATCCTCGGATGGTCCTTTACTGGAACCGTTTCACCTGTCCGCTCGGCCAGGCAGCAGACGCCCGCGACGGGTGCCTGCGCGACCCGCCGGTACCCGGGCATAAGCCACCGGAAGATGTGGCTCCCCGCACGGGGGGTGTGGTAGTGGCTACGACAGGAGGAGATCATGGAAATTCCTGCGGGGCGAAAGACCGGTGACTGGTCGAACAGTTGCCATCCTTACATGGTGAACTGCCATCTTTGCACGATGAACGCGTACAGGCTGCCATGTCACAACGCAGCCGGTCCCGCTCGCCGATATCAAGCCCGCAGCGGCACCCCGCAGGAACCCCCGCCCATTAGGGCCACGCGGGAGGAGCGGCGGGTGGTTACCGTGCTCTTCGTGGACATGGTCGGCTTCACGTCGCTTGCCAGCAGCCTGGACCCGGAAGACGTGCGAGCGTTGCAGACCGAGTATTTCGCAGCCGTGACCGAGGTGGTTCACCGATGGAACGGCGTGGTGGAGAAGTATGTCGGGGACGCGGTCATGGCCGTTTTCGGCGTCCCACGTTCCGACGGGTACGACGCCTTCCGGGCGGTACGGGCCGGAATGCAGCTGCGGAAGGCTCTGCATGACAGGTTCATGCCGAGCGGACGGCTGGTGCGGACAAGGGTCGGGATCGCCACCGGTGAGGCATTGGTTGATCTCGCTGCCGCGGTGGACGGCGGTCAGGGGTTCGTCAGCGGCAACGTCGTGAACACGGCGGCACGGGTGCAGACTCACACCGCCGCGGATACCGTTATTGTCACCAATAGCACACACAACGCCACAAAATCTTTCATCCGATACCGGCAGCTGCCCCCGGCCACCGTCGCCGGTAAGCCGGAGCCGCTGGAGCTATGGCGGCCGCTCGAGGTCACGACCGGCCCGACAGCCGCAGATCATGGCAAGGAGGTTCCCCTGGTCGGCCGGCGGGCGGAACTCGGTGCCATGGCCGGATGGATCGAACGCGCTTACCGCGACGGAACACCACAGGTACTATCAGTAGTCGGGCCAGCTGGCAGCGGTAAGTCGCGCCTGGTCCGCGAACTGGCCCACCTCGTGGGCGCCGGCGCGGGAGAGCCGGTGCGGTGGCGGATCACCCGATGCTCACTCGACGGGAGCCTCGCCGAGGCACTCGCCGAGATGACGGGCGGCCCGGTGGCCGTCGACGGCGCCTCGAGCACCGTGGCCTCCCAGCAACCTGCCGTCCTGGTGATCGAGGACCTGCACTGTGCCGACGCCGCCACCACCGGTGCCGTACGGGAGCTGGTCACCACCGCGTCGCGGCCACAGCCCTCGGTGATTATCATCACATATCGGCCCGATATCCAGGATTTCTCCTGGTTCAGGGCCGACCACACCGTCCACGTGGGTTCGCTCGACGCCGCCGAGACGAGCCTGCTCCTGCGTCAGCTGCTGCACCGGGCCGGACAGCCGCCGACGCTCGTCCGCCAGCTGCTCCCGCTCGCCTGCGGAAACCCGATGTACGCCGAGGCATATGTCGAGGAGCTTGCCGGACAGGGCACGCCAGCTCGCTCGGACGCCGGCCTAGCGACGCCCGAGCCGGTGCGCGCCGCCGTATCGGCCCGGCTCGACCGGCTCGACCCAGCTGATCGGGCCGCGGTGTTCGCGGCCTCCGTCCTCGGTCAGCAGGTGACGGCCGGTGCGCTTGCCTTCCTGCTCCGGACCGATCGCGACCACGCGCGCACAGCCCTGCGCCGGCTGGAGAAGGCCAACCTGATCGTCCGGCAGCCGGTGTCCACCCTGACCGCCTGGCCCGAGTACAACTTCACGGATCCCGCGGTGAGCGCGGTGGCATACTCGCAGCTGCCGCGTACCGCCCGGACCGACCACCATGGCCGAGCCACTCAATGGCTGGACGGGCTGTCCCAGCTGACCCGTACGACCGGCGCCGAGCGACGTGCCCGCCCGCTGGGTGACCGTTCCCGATCTGACACGGGTACTGTGCGGCGTCGCACCACATCGTCATCTTCCCGCGGCACGGTGCGCGTTCGCCGGCCCAGCAGGCGGCATCGTCCCAACGCACGCCACGGCGGGCCGGACCTACCGGCCGATCGCCACGGCGGCGCGGCGGATCCCGCCCTTCGCTCGGCCTCCGCCGCTGTCCGGCTCGTCGGCTCCACGCCCGGCCGGACAGCGGCCCAGGGCCGTCGCCCCGGCAACGGCGTTGACCGAGGCGCCCGAGCCGGTCGGAGTACCGCGGCACGCCGGTGTCAGCGACCTCCGTGTGGGCGTGGCAGTCTCCGCCTTCAACCGGCCCAGGCCATCTCCGCCAGCACCCCGCAAAGTTTTGATGCGGTTCACCGGAGCGCTGGTCCGTGTCAGCTAGCGGACTGGAGGCGCGTTGTTCACCAAAATGTTGACCCGCCGGTCACAATAGACCGATGTCGCAGGATCCGACCATTCGCAGCCCGTTTTCCAATATTGATCAGATGCAACCGGGTTTCATCGATTCGATGCTCGCGGCCTTGGACGGAATGGCAGCCCATCCGGAGATACAACGGGTACGCAGGGCGGCGCAGCGGGCGCTGCGGCCAATGCCCGCCCAGCGGCTGCTTGACGCTGGATGCGGCGGCGGTGAGGTTGCCCGTACGATCGCCGCCAAAGTCGCGCCGGTAGGTGAGGTCATCGCCCTGGATTTCTCCACCGCCGCGCTGGCGGTAGCGGTCCAGCGACACGACGGCAGCGCCGTGCATTACGTCGAAGGCGACGTTGCCGCACTCGATTTCCCCGACAGCAGCTTCGACGGCGTGCGCTGCGAACGGGTATTGCAGCACGTCACGGACCCGGACCGGGCGATCGCCGAGCTTGTCCGGGTAACCCGGCCCGGTGGCCGGATATGCCTGATAGACACCGACTGGGAGTCGATGGCGGTCGACGGACTTCCCGAGGAGCTGGTGGCTGCCATGAAAGGGCACCTGTACAACCAGGTGCTGTGCCACCCCAGTATGGGCCGGACCCTGCGGCGGCGCCTGGTACGCGCGGGCGCGACGGAAATCGAAGCCACGCCGGTCACCTGCTGCTTCGCGGACCCGGGTGCGACGACCTCCGTACTGCCGATGTTCGATGCCCGGATATCGGCGGCGACCGGAATGATTCCCGACGGAATCCGTGGCGAGTGGTTCGCCGCGGTTGATACGGCCGCCGCCCGCAATGAGTTCCTCGCGACGCTGACCATCTGGGTGGCGACGGGCAGACGATCATATACGCCCAGCCACGCGGCCGAGGAATCATTATGACAACGGAATACAACTGGCGGAGATGGGCCCCGGCTGGCTGTCCTGGGTTCTTTTTCCGCTCATTGTGGGCGCAGCTGGAAAAAATCCGCCAGCGCTGCCCCGGCCGCGGGGCGGGCTTGGGCCGACGGCCTTCAGCGCTGGGTGGGCGGGGCCGACCCAGGCATGACTATCCGTTCTGGGATGCGCAGCGCGGCGAGGACATCCGCGTACATGCGGGACTTGATAGCCCCCAGCGTCCCGGCGGGCTTACCGGCCAGCGCCCTGGCCGCGTCGACCGCGGCCGGCAGCACCTTGCCCTCGTCGGCGACAGCGTCGATGATGCCGATGGCGAGCGCATCGTGGCCGCCGTACCGACGGCCGGTGGTCATCGCCTCATGCGCGGCGCGTACCGGCAGCCGTGCCTTGAGCAGTTCGGTCATCCCGATGGTGAACGAGAAGTCGATGTCCACCTCGGGCAGGCAGAAGTACCCGCGGTCGGCCCGCATCACCTGCTGGTCGTGAGCCAGCGCGAGCATCGCCCCCGCGGCGAACGTATGGCCCTGCAAGGCCGCGACGGTCGGCAACGGCAAAGACAGCACCCGGGCGAACAGCTCGTGCACCTGGACCAGGAACTGGTCAACCTCACCTAAGTTCCCAACCATCCACGCCAGGTCGAGCCCGTTCGACCAGATCCGACCACGGGCCGATGTGACCAGGGCTTTTGGTCCCGGCGCCGCCACCACCTCGTCGAGCAGCTGGTTCAGCTCACCGATCGAACCCGGGTTGAAGCGGTTCTCGCCGTCACCGAGATCGAGGACGAAGACCTCGCCGTCACGGGTCAGATCTGCCATCTGCTGTGCCTCCCAGAGGTATCCGGAGCGGCCCGGAACACTCGCGATCGGTTTGTTCCGACGGCACCGAAACGGCACCGGATCCGCTCTGTCCATCAGCTCGAGCGAGCCACGGTATTCGATCATCACATCCGCATGGCACGTCCGAGTAACGCCTGCCTCACACTCAGCGGGACGATATCTCGTTCAACGAGCCGACGCCCGGTTAGTACTCCAGCCGGACTTCCGCGCTCGTTCGAATCTGGCGGGCTGGGGCTGGGTGGCCGAGCTGCTCTGACTACCACGCCCACACATGCCCACGCGCCCGGCCCGGTCCCGCCGTCCGTGCTGGTCATCATTGCTGGACGCCGTCAGGCCAGCAAAGGTTCGCTTCACGGCAGAAAGGAAGGCGGGTGCCCCACAACCGCGGCGTCAGCCCGCGGCCAGCCGGAGCCGGACCGCTGAATGATCCCCCACAGGATGGTGTCGACCACGCACGCGATCCGGGAGCCGCTGACGTCGCTCGAGCGTCCGGTGTACTGCCAGTACGCGACGGAACCGATCAACATGTCCGTGACCAGATCAACGTCGGTGTCGGGGCTCAGCTCGCCCGAGGCAATGCCACCGCGCAGGACCGCGGCGACGCGCTCCCGCGCCGGAGCCATGACCCGCTCGCGGTAGGTCTCGAAAAGGTCCGGGTGCGTCTCTTTCTCCGCCAGGAGCCTGGGCATAATACGCCCGGACAGTGTCTGGATATTGTGCCGACGCACGGTGTTGAGCCATGCAACGAGATCATCCCGTATCGAGCCGGTCTCGACCCCCCCGGAGACGTTGGCAAGCGTTGCCAGCGCATCCGAAACCAGCGCATCCTTGCTCGGCCATCGTCGGTAAACCGTTGCTTTGCCGACACCAGCCCGCGCGGCGACCGCCTCCATCGACAGCCCGGTGAAACCGCTTTCGGCGAGTGCCTGTAAAGTGGCGCCGATAATAGCCTCATCACGGCGGGTGTCGCGAGGACGTCCCGGCGGGCGCAGCGGTGGGTCGGCTTGGACTGTTCGCGCCGGTCCAGACGACCGCCCGGCTGGCACCGTCACCGCGCGTGCCATATCGGCGCATGCCGTGTCGGCGCCCCGCCCCGGGGGCCCCCGAACCTCCTGCGCCGTGCCACACGCCGGGTCGCGTGTCGCATCGCCCGGACCCGTCTGCGTCCTACCCCGCCGTGCCCACAATGCATCATCGATCCCGCCGTCCGCCGTTTCGACCCGACCATCAGGACGTACCTCGATAATTCAAGATCGAAGCTTACGGTGAGGTGCGTCCAAACGCATTCGTTTGACAAGCCATCGTCCGGATGGGTCAACTTCCCCCGCCTAATCAGATCAACTGCCAGATCAGCAGGAAGCGGTTGGAACCGCGCACAGCGCGCATCCGCCGACGATGGCACCATGGTGAGCACGCCGGGACGCGCCAGCGCCTGGACGGACTCACAGGAGATCGGATGGAAACCTCAGCGGGAGTGTGTTCGCAGCTCACCTCGGTGGCTACGGAGGCGGCAACGCTGTACGGTGCGCCGATTACGGCCGAAGCATCGAGCACAGCCGGGGCATCGACCCAACCAGGCACGCTGGGTAGCCGCTGGCCCCGGCGGGGCAGGACAACTGTCCGGGACGTGCAGGCGGCCAAGAATCGCGGGGAGAAGTGGGCGATGCTCACCGCCTACGACGCGACCACCGCCCGGATCTTCGACGACGTGGGCATCCCCGTGCTACTTGTCGGCGACTCAGCGGCCAACGTCATCTACGGCTACGACACCACCGTTCCCGTCACCGTTGACGAGATGCTGCCGCTGGTGCGGGCGGTCACGCGCGGGAGCACCCACGCGATGGTCGTCGCGGACCTGCCCTTCGGTTCCTACCAGGGGTCGGTGGAACAGGCCCTGGCCACCGCGGCGCGCTTCCTGAAGGACGGCGGCGCCCAGGCCGTCAAGCTGGAGGGCGGCGCTCGGGTCGTACCACAGGTCTCCGCGCTGGTCACGGCCGGCGTCCCGGTAATGGCCCACCTCGGGCTGACCCCCCAGAGCGTGAACATCTTCGGTGGCTACCGGGTGCAGGGACGCGGGGATGCCGGCGACGCGCTGCTCGCGGACGCGCTCGCGCTGGAGGCCGCCGGCGCGTTCGCCATTGTGCTCGAGGTCGTCCCGGCCGAGCTGGCTTGCCGAGTGAGCAAAGAACTGACCATTCCGGTCATCGGCATCGGCGCGGGCGCCGACTGCGACGCGCAGGTTCTGGTCTGGCAGGACATGGCGGGGCTCAGCGGCGATGATGGCCCCAGGTTCGTCAAGCGCTACGCCGACCTGCGCTCGACGCTCGCGGACGCGGCGCTGCGGTTCACCCGGGAGGTCCGCGGCGGCACCTTCCCCACGGTCGAACACACGTATTCCTGATATTCCCGGCTGAACGGCAGAGGCTCCGGCGGTAGGACGTTCGATCAGGCAGCGGCGTCCGGGTGGATGGATCACGCCGCCGGCGGCTTCCCGGCCGCCGGTGCCGGCAGAAACGCGGTCATGAATTTCTCCAGGCGTCCGGCAACTGGGTGACAAGCTGCGCGCCGAGCACCGCGCGGGCTGACACCAGCGATGGTCCATACCAGGTCAGGTGACGGCCTGACACGCATACCGCCGGCGTTCCCGCAAACGCCTCCGGCCCGTCTGTCGGGCTGAACGGATACGGCTCGTCGGGCAGCACCACGAGTTCGCAGGTGGTCACGTCGTCCAGGCGTATCCGGGGATACCGCTCGGGATGGTCGGCCAGCACGTTGTCGACACCAAGCCGGCGCAGGAGGTCACCCGCGAAGGTTGCACGCCCCAGCGCCATCCAGGGCCGTCGCCACACCGGAATCAGCGCGGTCCGCCGGCGGCCGGTGTACGGCGCCGCCCATGCCGCGCGTGCGGCGTCCAGCCACCGGGGCCGAGCGAGCCCGCAGGCATGGCGCAACATACGCTCGAGGCTCACCAGCGCGGCGTCCACCGTGGTCGGCGCGGTCACCCACACCGGTATCCCGGCGGCCCGCAACCTATCAAGATCAATTTTTCGGTTCTCCTCGGCGTTGGCACAGACGACATCCGGCGCGAGCGACACGACCTTGGAAAGATCTGGGTTCTTCGTCCCGCGGACGCGCACCACGTCCAGCCCGGCCGGGCGGACACACCAGTCGGTCGCACCGACCAGGAGCCCGGGTCCGGTGACCGCGATGGCCTCGGTGAGGCTCGGCACGAGCGAGACCACACGGGCAACCCGGCCGGGTACGTCGACCGCGAACCCCAGATCATCCATCCTGTGATGATCCAGGAAAGACGCCGGTTCCGCGCGGTGGCACGCATCGGAAGGCACCGTGGCAACGCCAGGCCCCGCCGGCGGCACCGGTTCTACACGTCTGTCACACGCAGGCCCGCGTGCGCCTTGTAGCGCCTGTTCACCGAGATCAAGTTCGCGGTCAGGCCCTCCACCGAAGCCGCGTTCCGCAACTTGCCGGCGTAGACCCCGCGCATCCCGGCGATCCTGGCGGCAAGAGCCTGGACGGTGTCGGTGGCGTGGCGGTCATCGCCCAGCACGAGGATGTCGGTATTCACCTCGTCAACCGTCTCATCCGCCAACAGCACCGCACTGACATGGTGGAACGCGGCGACGATCGTGCTGTCCGGCAGCAGCGCCGCGGCCTGCTGGGCAGCGCTGCCCTCGGGAACCGGTAGCACGAACGCGCCACCCTTGTCGAAACCGAGCGGGTTCACGCAGTCCACCACGATCTTGCCCGTCAGTTCCGGGCGAAGACTGACCAGCAGTTCCCCATGGCCTTCCCAGGGCACCGCGACGATCACGATGTCACCCCGGGCGGCAGCGGCGGAGTTGTCCGCGCCGGTGACAGCCAGACCGGCCGCGTTCAACTGCGCGGCGACATCCCGCGCGCGATCGGCCGAACGCGAGCCCAGTACAACCTCGTTGCCGGCGATCGCGAGCCGGCGACCGAGACCACGGCCCTGCGGGCCGGTGCCGCCGAGAATCGAGACCGTCAACAGCGAGACATCAGGCAGATCGTGAGGTGAGCCCATAGCCGTATCCTGCCGCACAACCCGCTTTCGGGGCGCCGTGACCGCACCCGGCTGATCGCCATTGATCCGTTCGGTGATCCGTCCTGTACAGGAGTTAAGAGCGCCCGGCAATAGGGGTGTGGACCAAGGAGCGGGGCTGGGGTGCGTGCATCGCGAGGCGGAGGAGGGAGCCACCCTGGTGTTGGGTGGCGACCGACGACAACGACGCGAAGTGCGTGCCCTGGCCCCGCGACGCCGCTCCCCTGTTGCCGGGCGCTCTAAGAGCGGCCGGCAACAGGGGCGTGGATCACGGGGGCGGGGGCACGCAACGCGAAGCAATCAGGTGGCGGGCGAAGCGATCGAAGATCCATCGGACCCGCCCTACGACGTGTTCCGGAAGCCGTCGTTCGATCAGGGAGCCGGACAGATGACTTTCGCAACACGCCCTAGCCCGGACCCGCCAGGATCATCCGTGATGATAGCCGTACAGCCTGATTTACCCTCAGGTACCCCCCCGCATCCGACCCGCGGGCGGATGCGGGACTATGCCTTCACAACACGACAGCTACGAACATTGATCAGCTACAAACATTGATCGCTTCGCGGAAGGTCGGCAGCCATCGAGGGCGGAGTCGTTTCGTAGATGCGGAGCCGTTTCGAAGATGCAGTTGTGCCGAACGGGCAAAGGAGTAGCGGAAGGTGAACGACGTAAACAGCTCCATGGCCGCGACCCTTCGCGAACAAGAAATCACGTTGCGTGATATCCATAGTGTGCTGGGGAACCCCGGGCGCGCGTCGTTCGATGACGGGTCGTACCGTTCCATTCCACGAACAGCGGTAAGATCCACGGAGTCAGGCGGGAGAGGTCGAGCAATGGCGGACGTATCGGTTCGCTTCGCGATGACGAACGACAGCGAAGTGGTGCTCAACCTGTCGCTGCCGCAGGCACTGCGCCTGATGGAGGCGATCGCACGCAAGGTCGGTGAGACTCTCACCGAACGCAGCACCCAGAACGTGGGTGGGGTGGGGGGCGTACCCGCGCCCGCGCCCTCCAACGGCATGCCGAGTCTGGGGCCCTACACCCCGTCCTGAAGCCGTCAGGGACCACGTGTGTCACCCCAGCCGGTCAGCGTTGCGCGAGGCTCAGCGGGCTCGCCCGTCAGGCACTGACAGCGCACTCGGCTGACAGCGCACTCGGCTGACGGCTGTGACCGACGGGCACGCACGGCCGTGCCGCCAGCCGGGTGGCGGTGGGAGCCGCCGTCACCCGGCCGTTTCCACCTGCCCGCGGACCGTGCCTGTCTCCCGGCTGACAGGCACCTCGTCCTTATCGATCGGTGTCCCTTCGATCAGCCCCGCCGCGGTCGCTCACTGCTCAATGCCCGCGGATGCGATGTCGCGTACACCTCGCGCAGCCGGTCCACCGTGACCAGCGTGTAGATCTGGGTCGTGCTGACTGACGCATGACCCAGCAGCTCCTGCACGACCCGGACGTCCGCCCCGCCGTCGAGCAGATGCGTCGCGAAAGAATGGCGCAGCACATGTGGTGACACGCCGTCCACCCCAGCCGCGAGTGCCGCGGTCCGCAGCACCGTCCATGCGCTCTGCCGCGACAGCCGGGTTCCCCGGCGGGACAGGAACACCGCCGGGGACGCCCGCCGGCTCGCCAGGACCGGTCGGGCCCGGATCAGGTACGCCGACAGAGCTTCCTCGGCGTACCGGCCGAGTGGGACGACTCTGGCCCGGCCGCCCTTGCCCTGCAGACGCACGGACGCCCCGTCCAGATCAAGGTCGTCGACGTCGAGACCCACGGCTTCCGATATCCGCGCTCCCGTGCCGTACAGCAGCTCCAGCAGCGCGACGGCCCGCAGCCGCCGGCCACTCTCCAGCGGATCGCTGCCCGCCGGGCCGGACGCCGCGGCGAGCACAGCTGTCACCTGGTCCACCGTGAGTGCTCTGGGCAGCCGGCGTGGCGGGGCCGGCGGGCGTACCGGCTGGGACACGTCGCAGGTGACGTCGCCCTCCTGAGCGGCGAAACGATGCAGCGACCGGACCGCGACCAGCATTCTGGCCACCGACGACGCGGCGAGCGGCGGATGCCCCTGCCTGCCTTCGCGCAGCGTGGCCGCGAACTCCGCCACCTCGGACTCGTCAACGTCGTCCAGCGACCGAATCTGGCGGGCGCTCAGATGCTCAAGGTATCGGCGAAGATCACGCCGGTAGGCGAGAACGGAGTTGCGGGCGAGCCCGCGCTCTCCTTCCAGATGGTCGAGGAAGCGCTGAACCACGGGCCACGGGTCTGCCTGGGCGTTCATCCGCACACCGTCATCCGCGCACCATGCGTACCATGCGCGCCGCCTCGGCGGCACGCACACGGCCAGCGGCACCGCCGTCACCAACAGCGGAGCCGTCACGAACAGCAGAATCGCCGGCCATGCCACCATCCGGTATGTCTGCGCTCACCATCGACGTGAGTGTAGGTGTACGACGGACAACATCCACCGACATCGCGCCGATCGCCCGTGCCCGGGTCGAGCGACCCACCGGCGACGAGTTTCATGGATGCTGTCCATATCGATGATGATTTGAGGCTATTCTCCTGATGGTGCGGAAAGAAAGCAGACAGTTACGATACGCCTGTCTCCTGTCGACCGCAGCCCTCCTCATCCTGATGAGCGCTGGTTGCGGCGGCAGCGATGCCGCGACCGGCGCCTCGGCTCCACCCAAGGCGCAGGCGCTGGGCGCGGCCGGGACGCGCGGCGCGGCACCGGCGGACGACCGCGCTGGGGCCGCGGCCCCCAGCGCGACGCTGTCCACCCCGGCCTCCCCTGACCCGGCCCAGGCGGCGCTGACCACGGTCGACGCATACTTCGAGGAGATCAACAGGGCCAGTCTGGAAGGACGTGTGGCGGATGTGAGCGCAACGGCCATGCCCGGATGCCAGACCTGTGTACTCGATATCGGGGTTACCCAGAACTTTCACAACCAGGGCGGACACACCGATGTCGGCCCGCTCGCCGTCAGCCCGGTGACCATGGGCCCGGCTGGCGAGAAAGCAATCACCGCGCAGATGACCGTGGCCATCAGAGCGGTCCGGGTACTGGACACGGCTGGTAAGGTCATCCGGACCTATCCAGCGCAACCACCGCGCGCCGCGGCGGCCGTGCTGTGGCTTACCACCGCGGGCTGGCGCATCGAGAACTTCCTGTACTCCAAGGGGCCGTCATGACGGCACATCCGGATCACCGCGCACGGTGCCACCACGGCTCAGGCCGGCGCGGCTCAGGCCACCGCACCCGCGCCCCAGGTCTGGCCGCTGGCACCATCAGCCGGCTGTCAGTGGTCATCTGCCTGGTCGCCGCCGTTTTTCTGCCGACGTCCGCCACAGCTCACGCGGCACCGGACCCACAACCCGGTTCCCTCTGCGCGGCCATGTGGGGATACTGCGACACCCGCGCCACCGACAACGGTTACATCTACGCTTTCAGCGGCGGGCGGCTGCACAAGGTGCCCACAGCCGTCGGGACCGCCAGACCGGCGGACTCCTGCGCGGACTGCCCTGTCCGTCTCGACTTCTGCAACGTCGGCCCGGAGACAACCGGTTTCGAGCAGCTGCTCTGGGCCGCTTTCCCGGAAGCCGCGGCGGACACCCACGCGCTGTGCAACCCGCAGGCCATTGCCGCCGCCCCGACGCTCGCCCAGGTACAGGCCTCGCTGGTCAACTATCTGCGAGAACAGGCGCTGCCCAGACCCACGCTGGTCGTCCAGCCGAACGGGCGAAGTTTTGCCAACCTGCCCACCGTGCTCTACACGCCGGTGCCGCCGAGCTTCACCTTCAACGTCGACCAGCCGCTGCTGGCCACCATCAGCGCGGTGCCTCACTACCGCTGGGACTTCGGCGACGGGACGCTCGGGCCCGACTCGCCCGGCCGCCCGTTCGACCCGGCGATCTCGCCCAGGGAGCACCCGGAGGCCTACGTCGCACACGCCTACCGCCAGCCCGGGACCTACCCGATCACGCTGACGGTGACCTGGCAGGGGACGTTCGCGGTACCCGGCGTCGGGCAGGCGTTCCCCCTCGCTCCGGTAACGCTGGCCGCGAACGCCGCCGTTGTCGTGGACGAGGCCAGCGGCGTCCTCACCGGCAACAACTGACCGAGCAAACACCTGATCGACAGTGGCTGCCAGCCGACCTGACGCTGTGCGCGCCCGGCGGATGCCCGGCGGGAGCACCGCCGGGCGCGCACAGCCAACCAACGGGGATCGGGGTCAACCGACGGGATCGGGACGGTCCGGCCAGGGCGCGTCCACCAGACGCAGCCGGGTGAACCCGTGCGCGCGGGCGGTCACCGCCGCCAGCAGGCCGACAACAGCCATGGCGTTGGTGATCGAACCCTCCAGGACCTGACTCACGGCCTTGTCAAGATCTATCCGGGTGACTTGCATGTCCGCCTCCTCATGAACGCGGACATGCTGCTCTGACAGGGGAATCGCCGCCAGGTCGCGGGCGAGGAAGAGCCGGTACGCCTCGTTGGTCATGCCCGGCGACGCGAGGACGTCGACCAGCAGGTCCCAACGGCCGGCCGTGAGGTTCGCCTCCTCGGCGAGCTCACGTGCGGCGGCCTCGACCGGCGGTTCCCCGGGCACGTCCAGGATGCCGGCAGGCAGCTCCCACAGCGGCCGGCGGACCGGATGGCGGTACTGATGCACCATCACCACCCGGTCGGCCTCGTCGAGCGCCACCACCCCGACCGCTCCCGGATGCACGACGACATCACGCTGGGAGACGCCACCATCCGGCATCCGCACCGTGTCCCGGCGTACCGCGATGATCCGTCCGGTGAAGGCGACCTCGCTCTCAACGACCTCGTAGCGATGCCCGGTCGCGGACCGGTAGGCCACGGCGTGGTCGACGACGTCCGCGGCGGGCTCGTTCGCCGCTACACCACCACCATGCGCAGTCATGACGACACCAGCTCCTCGCCGTTGCGTTCACCAGACGCTCCGCGCCCGTCCAGGGGGCCGATCCCGTGGGCCGCCAGGTCAGCCGAAACCTCAACCGGCAGCACTCCGGTGCGCCGTTCCGCATGGGTCACCGCCGCCGCGGCCAACGCCTCAAACAGCGGGTGGGCGCGGGTCGGCCGCGACCGGAACTCCGGGTGCGCCTGGGTTCCCACATAGAACGGATTACTGTCGGTCGCAAGTTCGACGACCTCGACGAGCCGCCCGTCCGGTGACGTTCCCGAGATCACCAGCCCGGCGGCGACAAGCCGATCACGGTAGTCGTTGTTGACCTCATAGCGATGCCGGTGCCGCTCGCCGGCCTCGGCAACCCCGTACACCCGCCGGGCCAGCGTCCCCGGTGCCAGCACGCACGGGTAGAGGCCCAGGCGCATGGTGCCGCCCATCTCCCGCTCACCGGCGACCACCGCCCGCTGGTCCGCCATCGTGGAAATCACCGGGTGCGCAGTGTCCGGGTCGAACTCGGTCGAGTTCGCTCCCGTGAGCCCCGCCATGTTGCGGGCCGCCTCGATCACCATGCACTGCAGGCCCAGGCACAGCCCAAGCGCCGGGATGGCGTTCGTCCGCGCGTGGCGCAGGGCCTCGATCTTCCCCTCGATCCCGCGGATGCCGAAACCACCCGGTACGAGCACGCCGTCCACACCGTCCAGCGCGGACGCGGTGCTCTCCGGCGACGAGCAGGAGTCCGAGGGCACCCAGCGGATCTCCACCCGGGTGTTCACCGCGAATCCACCCGCACGCAACGCCTCGGTCACCGACAGGTAGGCGTCCGGCAGGTCGACGTACTTCCCGACGATCGCGACGGTGACCACTTCGGCCGGGCGGTGGACGCGGTGCAGCAGGGTGTCCCACTCGGTCCAGTCGACATCGCGGAAGGGCAGGCCCAACCGGCGGACCGCGTAGGCGTCGAGCCCCTCACGGTGCAGCACCTTCGGGATGTCGTAGATCGAGGCCGCGTCCGGCGCGCCGACCACAGCCTCGTCGTCCACGTCACACATCAAAGCAATCTTGTTCTTGAGCGCGGCCGGCAACGGGCGGTCGGACCGGGCGACCACCGCGTCCGGCTGCAGGCCGATGCTGCGCAACGCGGCCACCGAGTGCTGCGTCGGCTTGGTCTTGAGCTCCCCCGAAGGGGCCAGGTAGGGCACCAGGCTCACGTGCACGGTCAGGACGTTGTCGCGCCCCACCTCGTGGCGGACCTGCCGGATCGCCTCCAGGTAGGGCAACGACTCGATGTCACCGACGGTCCCGCCGACCTCGGTGATGACGACGTCCACCGCGTCGGTCGCGAGCCGGCGGATGCGGTCCTTGATCTCATCGGTGATGTGCGGGACGACCTGCACGGTCTGTCCGAGATAGCCGCCGCGCCGTTCGCGGGCGATCACCTCCGAGTAGACCTGGCCAGTGGTGACGTTGGCGCTGCCGTCGAGGTCGACGTCCAGGAAGCGCTCGTAGTGGCCGATGTCGAGGTCGGTCTCGGCACCGTCGCTGGTGACGAAGACCTCCCCGTGCTGGAACGGGTTCATCGTGCCGGGATCGACGTTGAGGTAGGGATCGAGCTTCTGCATGGTGACCCGGAGGCCACGTGCCTTGAGGAGACGACCGAGGCTGGAGGCGGTGAGCCCCTTACCGAGACTGGAGGCCACGCCTCCGGTCACAAAAATGTGCCTGGTCACGTGCGCCTGCGCCACGCTGAGACCCTTCCGTGGGTATCGCCGGCCGGATCCATACCTGGCCAGTCCACGGGATTTCACGGTAACACCCCCGCCCGCGGCCCGCTCACGCGCAGATCCCCGACGCCGGCACCGGCCAGGCTCAGACCTCGACCGGCTCAGACCTTGACCGGCTTGACCCGCTGTTGGGGTGGCACGCCCGGCTCGGTGGTGAGCACCGCGAGGTCCTCGGGATCGGACGTCAGCACCAGCACCGGTCGCGGCTGCTCCAGCGCTGTCGCGGCCACGACTGCATCGACGGCGTAGCGGTGGCCGTCGAGCCCGGTCTCGTCGAGGAGTGCCGCGGCGCGCTTGGCAATGTCCTCGGTCACCGCGACGATCCGGATACGGGATGCAGCCCATGCCAGCGCTTCGCGCCGTGGATCATCGGGCCGCCGCACCTCCACCAGCGTAAGCGTGGATGCGATCACCACCGCACCACGAAGCCGTGCGGCTTCGACCCGGCGCACCACGTCGCCATCCCTGTCGGCGAGAAGCGACAGCCCCTGTGAGTCCAGCACCAGGGTGCCGCCGCCGGGAGTGCTCAGTCGGCGTCGGGCCATTCGGCCAGAGCCTCCCGCACCCCGTCGACGTCAAGGGGGCCATGCTCGTGCTCGTAGTCCTCGACGATCTCCTGCAGCTGCCGCATGTGGACCCAATGCGCGAGCGCCTCGGTGGCCGCGGCGGAGAACCCACGCGGCCCGGTACGCGCCTCGACCTCACGGACCAGGTCTTCCGGGAAGGACGTGCTGCGTTTGACCGCACGCCCGGTGAAGGGCGGCTCCGCGGCAGAGGTGACGGCCATGCCGTCATTATTGCCACTTCCAGTAGCAATCGCAAGATCAATTCACTAAGAGCGCCCGGCAATAGGGGTGTGGATCAAGGAGCAGGGCTGGGGTGCGTGCATCGCGAGGCGGCGGAGGGAGTCACCGGAGGTGTTGGGTGGCGACCGACGAGCCGGGGTACCCGTGCATCGCGCAGCGATGGATGGGGAGCGATGCGGCGAGGTGCGTGCCCCAGCCCCGCGACGCCGCGTCCCCTATTGCCGGTCGCTCTTAATATCGCCCGCTTTCGTGGGTCTCGCAGGTCACGGGCGTGCCGTTCCTCGTTGATCTCACCGTCTCGCCGTAATGGATCTTCCGGCGGGCGCTTCCCGGATCGAACGCCGGAACGGCAACGACCCGGGCTCGGTGCTCGAACACCAACCCCGGGTCTTGATCCCCAACCCTGCGCAGACAGGAGTCAGAGACCCATGAACACGATCCCAAACAGCCGCCGGTCCGGTCCTACCGAGTCGCATTTCAGCGGCCTGTTGATGGCACATCCGGCTGACCGGGCACGCGTCGACCTGCCCCCCGCCCGGCTCGGACCTGTTCATCCTGCGACCCTCGCTCGTCCTACCGGCCGGTGTACAGATCTGCGCGGACCTCGCCAGCGGGGACGCGGACGCGGCGACCTGGCGGTCATCCCTCGCGGTGGAAGCGACCTACGCCTCCCTGTGGCACAAAAAGCGCAACCGGGGCGGGCCAGACCCGCGATGACCACCGTCGCTGCCGCCTGCGCGCGCTGACCGTAGCCGGTCGAGCGAGCGGACACGATACCCGACCGGTAGACCGCACGTTCCCGTCACCGACCGGGCGTCGTCGTGTCCCGCGAACACCGTTTGTCTGACTCACGGTCACAGTTCCGGCTGAGCTGATCTCCTCCGTCGGGCGGGCAGGCTACGCCCTACCCCGGGTTCTCCCGGCCGGGCAAGGGGCGCCGGATCAACCCCCGTCGGAACCTCGCCGTGCGACCCTTGAAACCGTAGAGAAAGTTTGCGACAGGCGACGGGCTCACGCGCGCCTTGCTGGTGGCAGCTATGTCAGGCGCCACGTGGCGTAACTGCGTGCCAGGGTCGCTCGGTTGTGAGCGGCGCGGTTGTCTGACTGAGCGGCACGTATGCTCCACAGCCCGGCCACGTAGCAGGCGAAGGCGTTGAGGTCGTCGTCAGTGGCGCCAGCCCAGCAGGTCAGCCTGGACGCCCACTGCTCGGCCTGCTGCGGGGAGTGTCCGGCGCCGATGAGACGGATGACCATGCATGCGGCGTCTACCCAGCCGGCGCCTTGTGCCGGCCAGCCCCAGTCGACCACCCAGATCCGATCCTTTCTGATCATGAACTGGTGGGCATGCAGGTCAGTGTGGATCAGTCGGTCCCCTGCAACGGCGTCGACTACGGTGCTCGCGTGGACGGCTGCCGTGGCTACGTCCCATCCGGGGAAAGCGCTCGCTGGTCGTGCCGTCAAGTCCGCCCACCAATCCGTGTTGCGCCATCGCTCGGAAAGCGAGCGCAGGCCCTCGCCGGCCCGGCGGGCGATGTCGTCGACGACGTCGCCAATACGGGGTAGGTCGGGGGAGTCAGACGCGAGGTCCGCCGGGCGGCCGGTCGCGTGCTCGAAGCCGACAAGCAGCCAGTCATCGACCTGGCATGCGAACTGCGGCCTCGGCGCGATGCCTGCGGCGAGGTGCCCGAATGTGTGCTCGTTGCGGAGCCAGCGTGCCCGCCTGCCGTCGCCGTGGACGGCTTTGACGAACAGCCGCTGCTTACCCGCATCCACGACTGCGGCGAGGTCGCAGCCGTCCCCCACGTCCACCGTGTCGGCGGACATAATGGGTCCGGTCTGTGCCTCGACCGCGTCGCGGACCTGCGCTGGCAGGTCATTCCACTGCATAGGAAAGGTCGACTCCATTACTTGGGGATACGGCTGTCCTTGTTCTCGTCGCCGTCCTTGCCGCTTGCCGAGCAGCCGTCAGGGTCGCACGTGGCGCTCGTCTGCCACAGCTCGTGGTCGAGGTATCCGGCCTGTTGGGGTCTGTCACCCGTTGACCGGCCGGCTGCTGTGCACCTGCGGGGCACCGATGCACGGCATCGGGCGGATCAACCACAGTCAACCGCAGCGGTACTGCCGCCGCTACGGCAAAAGCCATCCCGGGCGGGTCCGCTGCCTCGAGCCCACCGTGGTGGCGGACCTGGCCGAGGCCACCGTGTGGGAACAGGTCCGGGCGGTCCTCGCCGATCCGGAGTATCTGGCCTCGGTCGCCGGGGACCACGCCGGACTGATCGCCACCCACGGCGGTGGCGACACCGACGCGATCACCAAAGCCGACGGAGAGATCCACCGGCTACAGCAGGCGCTCACGACCACGATCGTGAACCTGTCCGCTGCCGGGCTCGACGCGGACACCGTGGCGGCGGCGTCCCGTAACCTGCAAACCAAACTGAGTACCGCCAAGGCACATCGTCAGACCCTCGCGGATCGCCACGCACAGGCGGCGTCGTACGCGCAACAGGTCCAAGCGGTCCGGGACCTGGCAGCTGTCGCGTCCACCCGGTTGGCGACCGCGACCATGGAGGAGGGCCAGGACCTGTATGCCCTCCTCAGCATCCAGATAAAGATTGTGGACAACCGGCGGGGTGCACCGCTACGGCTCGCCCTGACCGGAACCCTTGATCACACCGAAGCCCTGAACGCGACCGAATCCGCGCACCCACAAGAGCGGGCGCCATACCGCTCCGGGTCCCGGGCACCTGCCTGACGCCGCAAACCCGAAATGGCTGGTCATCGCCGCACCGGCCTGACTGGGTGGGAAGCAATGGGCACGATTACGTCGGCAGGCCGTGCGGGCCGGGCTGGTACGCGACCGCAGCCGACTCGAACAGGGTCAAACGAGATCAAACTGGCGGCGTCCGGTCAGACCATCCCGAGTCCGGCGGAGGCTCAGCGTCGGGACCATAACCAGGCGCCCAGATCGTCTCGTAGTGCGGGCAGCGATCGACCACCGCACCAGGAAGCTCACCTTTTGCGCCGCCGCTACTTCTCGCGCGGGCACGTACGGCACCGCGCGCCCGTCGGCACTCCTTGCACTGCACCCGGACCGCTGTGACCATTTGCTCGGGTTCACCCGCCCGCTCGGTAGTCATCGGCTTGCGACCGTGCCCCGACCGTTGCAGCGCAGGCAGGTCATCCGGTCAGCACCAGAGAAACCGCCGTCCCCGTCGGTCTCAACGTGGTCCCGTTCCACCTCTCCGCTGCCCGAACAGCGTGGGCAGGTCATCGTGCCGCGGTCGACGGAATGAGACGAGGTGTAGTCCTTCCCGCCCCGCTTCGTGCCGCCACTGCCCGACGACGCTCCGCCGCCGGTATTTCCCCGCTTGTTCCAAACCACGACTTCAGAGTAGACGACACTGCGTGTCCGGGGAAGTACATGGCGTACTTCCGTGAGCCCTCAATCCATTCCCACGACAGCGCCATCTCACCGGCTGACTCGGGTCGCAACGTCACACCCCGTCGTGCTGAAGAGCTGACCGAAAGAGCGGATAGCCATGATTCTCCGGCCGCTACCTTCACTTCGCCGTGCCGCCGAGCGGCAGGATCCAGC
>NZ_CAKJTO010000014.1:0-8113 GCF_917627405.1 Protofrankia sp. Cj5 | reverse complement strand
CGACTGACGACAACACGGCGAGGTGCATGCCCCAGCCCCGCGACGCCGCGTCCCCTATTGCCGGGCGCTCTAAGACAGTTCTCAGGATGGGCCAGCAGGCTCGGTCGGAAACGGTGCCGGCAGTGCCGCCGGGCCGTCGTCCCTCGACCGCCTGCCGACCGAAAGCGCGGAGCCATGTACCTGAAGATCTTCGGATTGCCCGCCCATCCACTGGTGGTGCACGCCACCGCGGTGCTCGTCCCGCTGGCCGCGCTGGTCGTGGCCGCGGCCGCGCTGTGGCCGGCGCTACACCGGCGCCTCGGGCCGCTGCCGCTCGGGCTCGCGGCCGTTGCGCTCGCACTGGTTCCGCTCACCACATCGACCGGTGATCAGCTTGAGGCGCGGCTGCCGGAATCGCCGCTCATCGCCCGGCACGCGGAACTCGCGGACGGGCTCCTGCCGTGGGTCTTCGGGCTGTTCACCATCTCGGTGTTCGTGACGTGGCTTGACTGGAGACTGCGGAAAGCCACCGCGGTGACGGAACAGCTGGCCAGCTCGCCGGCCGTGGCTGTGGACGTGCCAGTCGTCGCCGGCGCGGCGAGCCGGCCGGCCGGGACCGCGGGCACGGCGGCAAGCCAGCCGAGTGGGGAACAGCGTCAGTCCGCCACCCCCACCGCCCCCACCGCGGCCGCCACGGCAGCCGGCGGCAACCCGGTCGCGCTGCGGCTCGTGGCCGCGCTCCTCGCGGTGGTCGCCGCGACCGGTACGGTCGTACAGGTGGTACGGATCGGCGACGCTGGCGCCAAGGCCGCGTGGTCCGACGTCCCTGCCGCGCCCCGCCCCGACGCGGACGGGGGATGATCTCGTCTGCCTGACCGCCTGACCGCCTGACCGCCTGACCGCCCGACCGCTCGCCCGACGTCAGAGCTACCGCCAGACCGTACGGAGGTCCTGCATCCGGTGAACGCCCCGGCCGGGCACCAGCCCCGGCTGCTCCTCGTCGAAGACGAACGCGCGCTCGCGGGACTGCTTGCGGGGGTCCTCGGGGAGTCCGGCTACGCGGTCGAGCTGGCCACCGACGGCCAGCAGGGGCTGCATCTCGGCCTGACCCGCCGTTACGACGTCGCCATCCTCGACCGGGGCCTGCCCGTGCTGGACGGCATTGACCTGCTCCGGGCGCTACGCCGACGCGGTGTCGCGGTTCCGGTGCTGGTCCTCACCGCCCGGACCGCCATCGCCGACCGGGTCCAGGGCCTCGACGCCGGTGCCGAGGACTACCTCGGCAAGCCGTTCGACCTCGACGAGCTCCTCGCTCGGCTGCGGGCGCTGCGCCGTATCCATCTCGCGGAAGCGAACCTCCTCCCCCTGCCCGATGGTCGCAGCCTGCACGTGGCCGACAGGTCCGTCCGGCTCCCCGATGCCAGCCCGCTGGTGCTGTCCGAACGCGAGTGCGAGCTGCTCGCCGTCCTCGCCACCAGGCCAGGGCAGGTCTTCGAGCGTGACGAGCTGCGCCGCCGGGTATTCCCGGACGCCGACCCGTCCGTCGTCGACGTCTACGTCCACTACCTGCGACGCAAGCTGGGGCGGTCGATCGTGCGCACCATCCGCGGCGTCGGCTACCGGCTCGGGGAGCCGGGATGACCCGAATCGGCGGGCCACGGCCGTCCCCGCCCGTCGTGCTCCGGGGACGGCCTGCCAGGCGGCCCCGGCGCGCGGGTGGCATGAGCGCCGATGACCAGCTGCTGGCGGCGGCCCGCCGCCGGCTCACCGGCCAGGTGGCTCTTGCCGTGTCGGCGGCGATCCTGATGGTCGTGAGCGTCGCTTATTTGATCGTCAGCTATGAGCAGCGGCAGGACGTCGACCGCCAGCTGCGCTCGGCCGCGGCCCGCGCCGAGGACGTCGACGATCCCCCGGACGGCATAACGCTCTTCCTCCGCCGGACGGGCGAACCGCTGCAGGCAAGCCACGGTGCCCCGGCCAACCTCGCGGACCTGGCCTCGATCGATGCGACTGCCCGGGATGGTGTCACCCGGTCCACCCAGCACCGGCTGGGCCAGGGTGACACCTACAAAATGATCACCGTCCGGCGAGACGGCCTCATCATCCAGACGGCGTTCGATCTCAGTGACCTGAACCGACAGACCGACCGGCTGCTACTCGGCCTCGGCTTCGCGGGCGTCTCGGGGATCGGCGCGGTCCTGATGGTCAGCATCACGGTCGGGCGTCGTGCGGTCGCGCCGCTGCGGGATGCGCTCGACCGCCAACGCCAGTTCGTCGCCGATGCCGCGCACGAGCTACGGACCCCGCTCACGCTGTTGCACACCCGCGCCCAGGTGTTCGAACGCGCCGCGGGCAAAGCCGGTGTGCCCGCTCTCGCCGCCGAGGCGGGTGAGATCGTCGCGGACAGCCGCCGGCTCGCGGATATCGTTGAGGATCTGCTGGTATCCGCCGAACTCGCGCACAGCCCCGGTCGGCGAACCCCGGTGGATCTCGGCCGGGTCGCGCACGAGGTCGCCGCGGCCGCGCAGGCGTACGCCGCCGAACTGGGCGTGACACTCACCGTCACGGTCGCCGATCTGACCGCTGGCAGGGCGATGCCGGCTGAGGCAGACCGTCGCGCGGTCGTTCTCGGCGCTGAGCCGGCACTGCGCCGGGCCGTCTCCGCGCTGCTGGACAACGCGCTCGGGCACACCCGAAGCGACGGATCGGTGACCATAACAGTGACTCCGGCGAACCCGAGTGGCGTTGTCACCCTGCGGATCACAGATACCGGGCAGGGGCTCGAGCCGACCGCCGCTGACGATCTCTTCACCCGCTTCCACCGTGGCCAGCAAGTCGGTGACCGGCGCCGGTTCGGTCTCGGCCTGGCCCTCGTCCAGGAGATCGCGGCGAACCACGGCGGGACGGTCACGGCGGCAGGCGCGGTGGGCCGCGGCGCCACGTTCACGCTCTCCCTCCCGGCGGCTGGGGAGCACGACAGCCCGTCCGCCGCGGCGCAGGCCCGCTTCACCTATGGACGCCACTCCCATGCGTGAGAACGGAGAGCGGCTTCCGCGTTACCACGGCTCATCGATGATCTTCTTACGGCGTGTTCCGGAGTTCCTCATCCATCGCTACGCGACGCACACGCCCCAGCCCCACCCCTTGATCCACACCTTGATCCACAGCTTGTTGCCGGGCGCTCTTATCGAAAATCTTCTTGTCAGCCGCGGCGTTGGCGAGCAGTTCCTCAGCGTGCCCGTGGGCCAGGGCGCTCTCCTCGACGCCCGCGAGCATCCGGGACAGTTCCCGCACCCGGCCGGCATCGTCGAGCGTCACCACGCCGCTGCGGGTCACCGAACCGTCGTCCGCCTTCGTCACCACCAGGTGCCGGTCCGCGAAGGCCGCAACCTGCGGCAGGTGAGTGATACAGATCACCTGATGGGTCCGCGCGAGCCGAGCCAGCCGGCGGCCGACCTCGACCGCGGCACGCCCACCCACCCCGGTGTCGACCTCGTCGAACACCATTGTCGTGGTCGTGTCGGCGGTGGCGAGCACGACCTCGATAGCCAGCATGATCCGGGACAGCTCACCGCCGGAGGCCCCCTTGTGCACCGGGCGTGCCGGTGCGCCCGGATGCGGCACCAGGCGCAGTTCGACCTCGTCAGCCCCGGTCGGCCCATAGGCGACGAGCTGGCCGTCCACGGGTATGCCAGCGGGATCCGCGCGCTGGGAGACAACCGCCTCGACCCGGGCCCTGGGCATCGCCAGACCCGCAAGCTCAGCGGCCACCGCCGCGGCGAACCTGTCCGCGGCGGCACGGCGAGCCGTGCTGATCTCAGTGGCATGCGTGCTGAGGTCAGCCACCAGCCGGTCGCGTTCGGACGCCAGCTCCCCGGCCCGGTCGCCATCGGAGTCGATCTCAAGCAGGCGCCGCCCGGCCTGCTCCGCCCATGCCAGGACCCCCGGCAGATCGGTGCTGTGCGCTCGGGCAAGGCCCGCGAGAGCCGCCTTGCGGGCCTGCACGGTGGCAAGGCGGCCAGGATCGGACTCGACGCCGGCCGCGTAGGAGGCGAGGTCCGCGGCGACGTCGGCGAGCAGCATCCCGACCTCGTGCAGGCGGTCAGCCAGGTCGGCAAGATCCTGGTCGAGGGACGCCTGCGCGGCGACCAGCCGATGAGCGGCGCCCAGCAGGTCGACGGCGCCCGGCGTATCGTCACCACCGACCGCGGGGTCGCTCACCAGCACCGTGTGCGCGCCGCTGGCGGCCTGCATCAGCGTCTCGGCGTGTTCCAACCGGCGCAGCTCGGTATCCACCGCCGCGTCCTCGCCGGGATACGGGTCAACTCGTTCGATCTCCGCGAGGCCGCCGCGCAGGATCTCCGCCTCGGCCGACCGCTCCCGGGCCCGTTCGGTGATCTCGGCGAGCAGGCTGGAGACCCTGCGCAATCGCGTGTAGACGGCGGTGTAAGCCACCAGCGGCCGCTCCACCGCGGCACCCGCGAACCGGTCGAGGGCACCGCGCTGCTCACCAGCGCGCAGCAACCGTTGCTGGTCGGACTGGCCGTGCACCGCGATCAGCCCGTCGGTGATCTCGGCGAGGAGACTGGCCGGGACAGACCGGCCGCCGATGTGCGCCCGGGAGCGGCCTTCCTCGGTCAAGGTCCGGCCGATGAGCAGGCTGTCGTCGTCGCACTCGCCGCCCGCGTCCCGGACCCGTTCGGCCAGCGGGCTGCCAGCCGGGGTGACCAGCCGCCCGTCGACGAAGGCCCGCCCCACGCCGGGACGCACCAGACCGGCATCCGCACGCCCGCCGGTGAGAAGCCCGAGCCCCTGGACAATCATGGTCTTGCCAGCGCCGGTCTCACCGCTGACCACGGTGAGACCGGGCGCGAGCTCGAGCACAGCGTCGTCGATGACCCCGAGGCCGCGAATGCGAATTTCCTCGAGCACAGACGTGACTCTATGGCGTGTCCCGTCCTCGGTAACGGGCGCACCCGAGATCCCGGCCTCGGCGACGGGCACAGGCCGCGAAGAAGCATCCACTCGTGTCAGGTCCTCGTCCGCCCCCGCCAGCCTGTCACCGGCAGGTCGAACTTGGCCACCAGCCGGTCGGTGAACGGCCGCGGGTGCACCACGGCGAGCCGTACCGGCCGGCGCCCCCGCGTCACCTCGACCAGGGAGCGTTCCGCGACCTCCACCGAGCGCCGCCCGTCGCAGGACAGCACGGCCGGGGTCGAGGGCAGCACCTCGATGGCGACCGACGAGGTGGGAGCCAGCACCAGGGGGCGGGCGAACAGCGCGTGGGCGCTGATCGGCGCGACCAGCAGGGCCTCGACGCCCGGCCACAGGACCGGGCCGCCAACCGAGAACGCGTACGCCGTCGATCCGGTGGGGGTCGAACAGATCATGCCGTCACAGCCCCACCGGGACAGCGGACGGTTGTCGACCTCGACAACGCATTCCAGCATCCGGGACCGATCGACCTTCTCCAGCGACACTTCGTTGAGAGCCCAGCCGCGGTACGTGGGCTCGCCGTGGTAGCGAACCGTCACGTCAACGGTCATCCGCTCCTCGACCTGGTAATCCTTGCGGACGACATGGTCGACCGTGGACTCCAGCGCGTCCGGTTCAGCCTCGGCGAGAAAGCCGACATGGCCGAGGTTGACACCGAGCAGCGGGGCGTCGGCGCCGCGCGCAAGCTCCGCGCCGCGCAGCAGGCTGCCGTCCCCGCCGAGAACGAGGACAAGCTCGACCCCGAACGCCGCGGCCCCGTCGGGCGGGACGACGTTGGCACAGCGCAGGTCGAGCAGGTCGGCCTCGTCGCGCAGCACCCGCGGCGCGACTCCGGCGGCGACAAACTGATCCAGGACACGCTGGGCGACCTCACGCACCGCCGAACGGCGGGGATGGGTCACGACCAGGACCTCCCGGCTCACCCGTGCACCTCTCCGGGCTGACCGGACAGGCCCGGCCCACAGTCGCCGCCGCCGGCTGAACCGGCCGAACCGGCTGGACCGGCCGAACCGGCTGGACCGGCCGAACCGGCTGGACCGGCCGCGATCGCGGTGGCGATCGCCTCGGTGAGCCAGGCCTCGGGCATGCTGGGAGCCTCCCCGGCAAGCCACAGCAGGTACTCGACGTTGCCCGCGGGGCCGGGCAGCGGACTCGCGACAACCCCACGGACACCGAGTGACAACCGTGCCCCAGCCGCGGCCACCTCCCGCACCGCCCACGCGTGCGCAGTCACGTCGCGGACCACCCCGCCCGGCCCGAGACCGTCCCGCCCCACCTCGAACTGCGGCTTGACCAGGACGACGAAGTCGGCCTCTGGTCGGGCGCAGGCCCGCAGCGCGGGCAGCACCAGCCGCAGCGAGATGAACGACAGATCGGCCACGACCAGATCGACCAGCCCACCGATTTCCTCGGGGGCGAGGTGGCGGACATTGGTACGCTCCAGCACCCGGACCCGTCGATCGCTCCGCAACCGCCACGCCAACTGGCCGTATCCGACGTCCACCGCGACGACCTCAGCCGCACGGTGGCGCAGCAACACGTCCGTGAAACCACCGGTGGACGCCCCGGCATCCAGACAGCGGCGCCCGGTGACCCGCAACGGCGGCTCGTTCCCAGCGAAGGTGGACAGGGCCGCAAGCAGTTTGTGGGCGCCGCGCGAGGCATATCCGGGGTCGCTCCCAGAAATGATCACAATAGACGTGGTGTCATCCACGATCGTCGCGGGTTTGGTGGCCGGCCGCCCGCTCACCCGGACCCGGCCGCCAATGATCGCCTCACTGGCCTGCTCGCGGGAGCGAACCAGGCCTCGCCGTACGAGCTCGCGGTCCAGCCGCGTCCTGCGGACCATGGCAGCGCGCCTCGTCCCGGTCACGCCCGCGGCCGGCCAGGCTTGGCGGCTGGATCAGGCGGAGCGCTCGCGGGCCCGTCCAGATCCGTGAGTACTCCGTCCAGGAGACCGTGGACCTCCTCGAAGACAGCGACGTGGGCCGACACGGGCAGCGTGGGCAGGCGGTCCATCCGCGCAAGCGCGTCACGAACATCATCTGGAACGTCATCACTCATGCGGCGGCGTCCATAGCGAGCATCGCAGGACGCGCCAGCGACCGAGGAGCGCAGCGGCGGACGCCGCCGGGGTGCACAGTCATGAGGGGTTCCTCTTCCATGACAGCGACGGCAGGACCGTCACCCCGCGGCACGCCGCTGTCGTCCGAACCAGGATGCCTGGATCCCGCTCGCGGTGGCGACGGTTACCCCAGGTACACCGGACGAGCCGTGTCGAACACATCGCCATCGGCAGAGCGGGCGCTAGGCTCTCCGTGATAGCCCATCCCTACCATCGTTACCGCCTCGTCACTGTGTAGGAGAGCCACCCGCCGGTGGCAGTGTCCGGTCCCGGGTGGCGGTCGCAAAGGTCATGCGGAACACCGCAGCTCCGAGGCTCCGAGACACAGCCCAGCGGACCCGCGGAAGGAGGAGCTGGCCGGCATGGCGACCAGGCAGCAGTGTTCGGCGGCGTTGCGCATGCTGGCGGATCAGCTCAACAATCTGGTGAACGACCGCACGCGCGAGCTGGCTCCCGACCGTACCATCATGTGCCGGATACCCGATCTCGGGACGAGCTTCTCCGCGGAACTACGCGACGGCAACGTCCTCGACATCAACGAGGGCGAGTGCGAGACGGCCCAGGTGACATTCACGGTGAACAGTGACGACCTCATCGCCGTCACTGAGGGAAGCCTGCGGTTCGGCTCGGCGTGGTCCAGCGGCCGGCTGAAGGTGGACGCCAGCCTGCGAGACCTGCTGCGGATGCGTTCCCTGCTTTAGCGCAAGTTTGGGAAGCCAGCCTGCGAGACCCGCTGCGGATGCGTTCCCTGCTTTAGCGCAAGTTTGGGAAGCCGGCTGTCCGGCTCACCGCCCCCAGGCAGCCCTCGAATACCCACGTCATCCCAGCTCAGAGATACTTTTCCGACGCCAGGAACAGTCAGCAATAAGATCAAGATAGAATAGATAAAAAATCAAGGTTGACAGTTTCCTCTCACTCATTGTTCAATACCCGAGTAAGCGCTCATAGCCAACGGGAAGCCTCTGAAACATGCTACCGCGCAAGGAGGAGAAGCACGGTCCGTTGATCAATTTA